>CAIQOG010000297.1 GCA_903873355.1 uncultured Bacteroidales bacterium | reverse complement strand
CAGCAAACAGCAAATAAAATGTGGAACGCAATAAGTTATTTTGAAACTCTAAATGGAAAACTAAAGACAACAAAGGATGCCTACCATTTTTGCCGTGTATCAGGAATAAATGGACTGGAAGAGGTGTTGGCAAATTACATGGTAAAAAATGCTTTTTTAGCTGTTGACGATAGTGATGATGGAATAACTATCCGCCTTGGTGGTGGATATTTCAACCGCAGAAGCATAGTGGTATATGTACTTAAAAAATACAAAATCACCGATATGTCAGAAAGAGAAACGGTACTTACTGAAACAAGAAGTATTCGAAATAGCCTAATTAGCAAACTATTGGTTGATGCAAACAATAATTCTGAGGGATTGAATTACTTGAACAAAGAACGCATTCCGTACCACGAAGTACCTGGTTACTTTGCAGCTGGAACTGCAGGAATCTATTTTATCATTACAATTGACGAACCAGTAAATTTAGCATATAATGCCAACGAATGGACAAGCTGATAAACGAAAGTATTACGATGCGTGGGCAAAAATGATGATAACTATCTGGGAAGATAAAATCATTAAGCTCAATGTCCGGGACACCGGTGAATTGCTTTCTTCTTTTGCTACGCACGTTGAAGCAGCTGCCAATGGTGAGGTGGCAAAAATTGTACATACCTACAATTATTATGGGCGCATGGTTGATATGGGCGTAGGTCGTGGAGTCAGCAAAGCCGATAGTGGTGAGGGAAGTGGAAGACGTGCGAAACCGTGGTACAACAAATCCTATTATCATTCCGTAAAAGTTCTTTCCGAAAAAACAGCCGAGCTGTACGGAGAACAATTTCAAACAGTAATATTTGAGACACTCAATTTCTGAGTGTCTTTTTTTTTGCCTTCAAAAACCAATTCATTTGTATTTCAAACTTCAAAACATGGGAAAATTAGAAGAAGCACAGATTTTATGGAATGCTATTGGAACTGAAACAGAACCCGATGCCAATACCACCACAAGAGTCAGAAATGCAGGTACCAAAATCATTGATTTCATTACCGATCTTGTAAACCTGGTAGCAACGAAAGTTGACAAAGTTGCCGGAAAAGCATTATCCACAAATGATTATACTAATGCAGAAAAAGCTGAAGTGGCCAAAGTTGCAGACAAAGTGGATAAGGTTGCAGGGAAAAGTTTGACCACAAACGATTATTCCAATGAAGCTAAAACCGAAGTGGCAAAAGTCGCAGACAAAGTAGATAAAGTTTCCGGAAAGGCTTTATCTACAAATGATTATAGCAATGAGGCCAAAGCTGAAGTTGCAAAAGTCACTGACAAAGTAGATAAGATTGACGGGAAAGGATTGTCAACAAATGACTTTACAAATGAAGCGAAAGCGGAAGTGGCAAAAGTGATTAATAAGGTAAATAAAGTTTCCGGGAAACGATTATCGACTAATGACTATACAAATGAAGCAAAAGCTGAAGTTTCCAAAATTGTAGATAAAGTAGATAAAGTTGCAGGAAAAGGATTATCAACCAACGATTTCAGTGATCAAGAAAAACAGAAATTAGCAAGTTTGAATCCAAATATAGATTTAGGCCATGTTGATGCATTTATCAATCAATTTCTGACCACTGAAACCGGCGAATTAATTCTGGATATAAATAACAACATAATAGTAACCCTTTAAAAATTAATGTCATGGCTCACATAACGGATTATTTCGAAAACAGTTTGGAACAAACCAATCCCGGAAAAGGATTGGATGCCCGTATGGGAATAGAAATCAGCAAACGACCTACCATCGTCATTCCACGACTTGAAGTTCAGGTTCGGAAAACACCTACAAACGGTATTTCCAATACAGTCATTGTAAAAGTATATACGGAACAAAACACTGAGTACATGAAACTCAATCCGGTAATCGTATTGATGCGGAAACACAATGCCAAAAGGAAGATGGATGGAAAACAGGTGCTGAAACACGGAAAGAATAAATGGGTAGAACCGGGGAAACAGTTTGAAATGGATAATCCTAAGAGTAAAACAAACTACTTGTCGAGTAGACGCGATTTTCAGTTTAAAGTTCAAAATTGCTCCTGGTTCACACCCAGACTAATTTCGGACACTTCAATCGCTATGAGTGCTGATTATCTGATGGATTCATTTATCCGGAATCTTTCGAGCGATGCCCCCAATTTTTTATTAATGACCAGCAATGGATCTACTCAGGTGCCTGAAGGAAAAAGTGCTGTTAGTTTATTTGGGTTAGCAATACGCATTGACAACCCCAAATTTGCAGGTGACATTCAGGCTTATCCGAAATGTACCATGTACCAGCGAGAACCCAAATACCTGTATGGAGAGATTACCAAAGTGCTTTTTCGGTTGGAAGTGAAAGATGGTTCACCGTTGAAAACCTTGGCGGTTTTATAAAAAAAACGAACCACAACTGGGCTATATTTCAAGACACCGAGAGTTTGTGGTTCATATACAAGTGACACCAAAGTCTGGAATCACCATTAGTCGAGCCTCAAGTTATATGATCCTACCGAAGCAGTCATAGGTATGAGATTCGAATACACAAAAGTAATACTATTTTCTTTAAAACAAGTGTTTTTCACAATAAATAAAATCGATTATGCAACTCAACACAATTCTAAAATGGGCACTGTCATTCGCCACCGGTTTTTTGACCCTGATAGAGCCAACTTTTCCTTTCATTCTCATTTGTGCCATGGCAATTTCTCTGGATGCATATTCAGCTTACAGGCTGAGTAAACGGGTGAAAGCAAAAACCGGAAAAGGAACCGGCAAATTCCGTTCAAGCAAAGGAAGTAAAGTATTTGTTACCACCATTCAAATGCTTGCATTAATTGTATTAACGTATCTGATAGATACTAAAATACTGGTCATGTTCAACGGTCTGTATCTTGCCAACTACGTTTCATTGGTTTTCTGCTTTAT
>CAIQOG010000296.1 GCA_903873355.1 uncultured Bacteroidales bacterium | reverse complement strand
TCATATCCTGACCGTTCATGGGCGAAGTAGACATTTCGCTCTTGCTGATAACAGAATAATTCAGCCCCACTCCTACCATGGGCAATCCCATTTGCTTTTGCATTTTAGTGCGTGCCGTGAGCGATTGTTGCTCATACGCCAACATGCCCAACATCGGATTGCGAGTAAACATCGAATCAGTAACCGACAAATAAGCGATATCCAATGGTTTGAAAGGCAAAAACTCAACGGATGCAACAGACGTTTTCTGCGGACGGTTCAGCAAACTATTGAAACGTGCCACAGCCACCTGTTCTTCGTTTTTCAGAGAAGCAATATTGTCTTCCAAACCTGCCGTTTCAATCTGAATCTGGTACACTTCCGATAAACCGGAAGCACCCGTTGCAGAACTCATAGGTGCTGAAGTTGCAAAACGGGAAGTTGTTAACGTTCCCGAACTACCGCCCATGGTATTCATTCCGGAGGAACCCGAAGTTGTTGATTGAGAAGTGTTGCCCGACATATTTCCACCGGAAACATACGAACTACCACCCGATGAACCCGACCGAAACTTTACCAACGTCAACCGTTCAATGGTTTTCAAAAGTTCAACGTTTTTTTCCGAAATACGGATATTCTGTCGAACCCTATATAAATCAAACCACGCACGCTGTACATCATAATATAGCTGCAACTTGACATCCCTAAAGGCTTCGAACTTCATTTTTGCCATCAGGCTCATTTCGTCCTTTGCATTCTTGATAACACCAAACCACGGAAACATTTGCATCAGCTTTATATCCGCAATCTGATAACCTGCCATCAATTCCATCGGACTCAGGAAAACGCCCATTTCCAGTTGCGGATCGGGCAAACTTGCCACCTGCGGCACTTTTTGCAATGCTGCCTGATATTCATTGTATCGCTGCAAAATAGTCGGGTTATTTTTCGTAGCCAGCTCAAGGTAATGTATCAATGAGTCGGATTGGGAAAAAACCGAAATCAGTGGAAGTATGAGCAATGACAGAATAATATATTTGAGATTCGTTTTCATAGATATCTTAATTATGAATTATGAATTGTCTTTTCCCTCCACATAGCCTGAAACAACGGAACTACGAATATAGTCATTACCTGAATAATCATTCCCCCAAACGTGGGAATTGCCATTGGTACCATAATATCCGCCCCTTTTCCGGTGGAAGTAAGTACCGGCAACAAAGCGATTACCGCCACAGCCGTAGTCATCATAGCCGGACGAACCCTTTTTTTACCAGCCAAAATCACAGCTTCACGAACTTCCGTTACCGTTTTGGGTTTCTTATCTTCAAACACCTGATGAATATACGTTCCCATAATCACACCGTCATTGGTGGCAATTCCAAACAAGGCAATAAACCCAACCCAGACCGCCACACTCAGATTTATCGGATGCATTTGGAACAGATCGCGCAGGTTCATTCCGGCAATGGAAAAGTTCAGAAACCAATCCTGTCCATAGAGCCACAGCATGATAAATCCACCAGCAAATGCCACAAACACGCCCGAGAAATGAATAAAGGAAGCTGTCACCGTTTTGAACTGGAAGTACAACAAGAGCAAAATCAGCAATAAACTGATCGGAATCACAATGGACAAGCGTTCCGTTGCCCGAATCTCATTCTCGTAGTTTCCGGCAAATTTATAGGTCACACCGGTAGGTAATTTCAATTCGCCCGAATCCAACTTTTTCTTCAGAATATCGGATGCTTCATTGACCACATCCACTTCAGTTTTACTTTCCATCTTGTCGAAAATGACATAACCCACCAGAAACGTATTCTCGGTCTTAATCATTTGCGCTCCGCGGGTATAATTAATATCAGCCAGTTCGCTCAATGGAATTTGCGTTCCGTTCATCGCCGGAATCAGAATCCGCTTGATATCTTCGGGATTATCGCGCAACTCACGTGCATAGCGCACCCGCATTGGGAAGCGTTCGCGCCCTTCCACCGAAGTACTCAACGCCATGCCACCCATGGCTACCTGCAGAATTTCCTGCACATCGCTCACGGTCATTCCGTAGCGCGCCATGTTTTCACGGTTGAGCTTTATTTCCAGATAAGGCGCACCCACAGCCCTGTCGTAAAATACTGAAGAAGCTTTGACCGATGGAACTTGTTTCAGAACTTTTTCGAATTGCATACCGGCTTTTTCTATCGATTCCAAATCCGGTCCGTAGACCTTTAAGCCCATTGGCGCTCGCATTCCGGTGGAAAGCATTACTAAGCGGGTTTCAATTGGCTGTAATTTCGGAGCAGAAGTTAAACCCGGAATATCGGTCACTTTTACAATTTCAGTCCAGATATCGTTCGACTTTTTAATTTGTGACCGCCATTGACGGAAATATTCTCCTTTCGCAGAAACAATTAAACTATCAGCAGGAATCGCGCGGAAAGTGTCCTTCCCGGCATTGAAAGTCTTTCCGTTCTTCAACAGAAAAGCACCCTCTTTATCCACCTTGAAACGTTCGCGATGACCTTCTTCGTTCAGAATATATTCGGGGCGATAATTGATGGTATTCTCAAACATCTGAACCGGTGCAGGATCGAGCGCTGAATTCACGCGTCCCCATTTGCCCACCGCCACTTCCACTTCGGGAATCGAAGCCAACCGCTTATCGAGTGTTTCGATATATTGCAGGTTCTTTTCGATGCTCGAATGCGGCATACTGGTTGGCATCAGCAGGTATGAACCTTCGTTGAGTGATGGCATAAATTCTTTGCCCATCCCCTTCCAGAAATAAAACCCGAGACACAAGGTCACAATCGGAAGAATAAGAAATTTCCATTTATGAATCAACGCCCAACGCAGAATCGGTTCGTAGAAATGAACCATCGTCATCAACGCACCCAGAATAACCGCAACGATTCCCGCTACAAACAGGAAATTTACGAATAAGCTATTGTGAGCACCCAGCGGCAGCCATTCCTTAGCTAAATAAAAGACAGCCACCAAAACGGTTATGGCTATATTGATATAGTTTGGAAATTCTTTTCGTTCCTTCGGCCAGCGGTAATCCTGCAGGTTATTGACACCCACAGCCACCAAAGCCAGTGCCGGCCAAACCTGCCAGATAGCGACGAACAGTACTCCGGCAATGATTAATCCAGCATTGAAATAACGACGAATTTTCTTTGTATCTATCCTTATATCAAAAACGATGTGCACCAAGGTTGGCAATACTACGATACCGAGGATAAAGGCTGACAACAGCGCGAAAGTTTTGGTAAACGCGAGCGGGTGGAACAATTTTCCTTCGGCTGCTTCCATGGCAAAAACCGGCAGAAAGCTGACAATAGTGGTAGCGATGGAAGTTACCACCGCAGCACGAACCTCGGTTGTAGCCAGGTAAATGACATTCATCAGTTCTTTACCCCGAATACCTTTGTTCTCAGGCATTTCAAGATGTCGCAGAATATTCTCGACATCCACAATACCAATATCCACCATTACGCCAATGGCAATAGCAATACCGGACAAAGCCACGATATTGGCATCAACATGGAAAAAATGCATCAGAATAAAAGTCATCAGTACGCCCAGCGGCAACAATCCGGCAACAATCACCGAAGCCCGAAGATTGAGCACCAACACGATAATAACAATGATGCTGATCAGAATTTCGTGCGAAAGAGCCGATTCAAGCGTCCCAATCGTTTCTTTTATCAAACCGGTACGATCGTAAAACGGCACAACGGTTACTTTGGAAATGCTACCATCGGCCAGTTTCTTTTGCGGCAACCCGGCTTCGATTTCTTTGATTTTGGCTTTTACATTACCAATCACTTCCATCGGGTTCGAACCGTAACGGGCTACCACCACCGCTCCCACGGCTTCGCTTCCGGCTTTATCCAGTCCACCACGACGGGTAGCAGGACCAAAGGAAGTGCGGGCAACATCTTTTATTCTGACCGGAATATTATTCCTCACCGAAACAACTGAGTTATCCAGGTCATCCAAATTCTTCACATAACCAAGTCCCCGGATAATGTATTCCACATTATTCAACTCCACGGTTTCGGCACCAATATCCAGGTTGCTTTTGCGAACGGCATTCATCACATCCATCACCGAAACACCAAAAGCTTTCAATGCTTCGGGGTTTACATCCACCTGATATTCTTTGGTAAAACCGCCCACCGAAGCCACTTCCGAAACACCTTCGGCAGCCGACAGACTGTATTTCACATAGAAATCCTGAATGGTGCGCAATTCCTGCGGATTCCAGCCACCGTTGGGCTTCCCTGTTTTCGGGTCGCGCCCTTCGAGCGTGTACCAGAATATCTGACCAAGTGCAGTAGCATCGGGCCCTAATGAAGGCTGTACGCCTTGCGGTAATGTTCCGGCAGGCAACGAATTTAGTTTTTCCAGAATGCGCGACCGGCTCCAGTAGAATTCCACATTATCTTTGAAAATAATGTAGATAAACGACATGCCAAACATGGACGTACTCCGAATGGTTTTCACCCCCGGAATGCCAAGCAATGCGGATGTAAGCGGATAACTGATTTGATCTTGTATATCTTTGGGCGAGCGACCCATCCATTCGGTAGAAACGATTTGTTGGTTGTCACCAATATCCGGAATGGCATCCACCGGAATCGGATCGCGGGGAATCATCCCGGTTTTCCAATTAAACGGCGAATACGTGATTCCCATTACCACGAAGGCAATCAGAAAAATAAAGGTAATCAGCCTGTGCTCGAGAAAATATTTGACGAGTTTATTGAACATAATTTGAAAATTTGAAGATGAGAAAATGATTTGAAAAATTTGAAAATTACAAATGAAATAATTGTAAACAAGTATTTGATTTCTTTATTTTCAAATTTTCAAATCGTCAAATTTTCAAATTGCCTATCGATACTTGCAGCAGCCCGGAAGTGCGTTGTACACTGCTGCAGTAGCTTTGTACTTCGGTGTATCATGACCTACGGCAGCTATTTTTTTCTGCACATCGTCACTTTTCACTTTTGCAGGATCGTAAACCAAAGTAAGCACTTTGGTTTTATCACTCCAATCGGCTTTAGTAACGCCGTCAACTTTGGCGGCATTTTCGATACGGGCTTTACACGAACCACAGTTACCGGATACTTTAATTGTTTCAGTTTTGATAGCTGCAAAAGCTACGGAAGAGATTGTAAAAGCCATAATGG
The DNA here is from genome assembly GCA_903873355.1 of uncultured Bacteroidales bacterium. Next base: position 2,102 of record CAIQOG010000296.1, on the reverse strand, counting down.
CTACGAATATTTTTAATGTTTTCATTTTGATGTAAATTTATGACCCTCTGCTCCGTCGGCTGACGGAATCAAAGGGCTTGTTATTTAATTTATTTATTTTAATTTGTAATGCATTGTCATTTTATCCGCACCATCCATGTGCCAAAACCAAAGTTCGGTGTTGGTAAGTTTGGTAATGGTATTAGTATCAGTCATTCCTGGATCAATTCCTGACACCACAAATTGAGTATCATTTAGTTGCATTACCCATTTACCATTTATGGGATTCATGCCCATATTATCGGCATACACAAGAGTACCATCTGCTTTTAATGTCATTTGGTATTCTGCACCTTCACTTGCCAGAATTTCAGCAGGTGTCATGTCCATACCGGCCATATTAACAGCTTCCAACACCCATGTTTTGTCAGTTATCAAACTTGTCACGCTTGGATCACTGGTTTTGTTACAAGCACTAAAAAATACTACTGCAATAATGGCAGCAATTGTAAGAATTGAATTTAACTTTAGTTTTTTCATTTTGAATTTTTGTTTGATTGGCCCCAAATCCGTCAGCTGACGGACTTAAAGACGTAGTTAATAAAAAGATGATTGTTTATGATTTTAAGATGCAAATAAATAGACATTTCTTTATTAGAAACACCTCATTAATGCACTCTTAAACACCCCTTTAGGGGAACCAAAGGTCATGACCGAAGGGAATAATTGGGGGCAGGACTTATTTAAATACGGAATACACAAATATCAGAGAGGCTTACAGCACTGGCAATATAGTTACCCGGTGGCTGGACATTTGTGTTAGTTGCAGAATTCGTATGTAGAAATTGAATTCCAATTGTTATTGGAATATCAAACACCTGCAACAATTGATTGGCAGTATGGTTGATTTGTAAAGTTGATGGGCTGTAATTGTTGTCGACAGCGTAAAAAGACATTTCGTCCTTGCAGCAACTTTCAGTACTAACTGTTTTATCGGTTGTGGTTGATTGTTCAGCAGCACACATGCCACAACTTGCTTTCTCATGTGTAAAAGATACCTTTACTGCCGAAACTTCTCCTCCACAAAAATGCGTAGCCAACGAAAGATGCATCCCCGAAAGGAGTATTAATGCAGCAAACAGTATGGAGAATAGTTTTTTCATTTAGCTTTAAAACAACTGAATCCGTAAATAGTTGAGGCAAAAGTATGAGAAAAAACACACTCTGATATAAAATTGCTGTTAAACTTATGAAATTCATATAAAATTGCAATGATTTTTATTTTGTTATGGAAAATAACCCACTTTTACTCGAACCAAAAACCAGTAGGTTTGTTTATGCAGTAAAACTTATTAAAATGTCGAAAATTCGCAGTATAGAACGTATTCTTCCTCCACCTCCGGCTCACATGGTGGGTGATGGTTTCAGGGTACATAATTTTTTCCCGGGAAATGGTCAACTTGGTTTACAACGCATGAGTCCGTTCTTCCTCATGGATTATGGCGCAAAGATTGAATTTTCGCCTACCGATACGCCACGAGGTGTAGGAGTTCATCCACATCGCGGATTCGAAACAGTGACATTAGCATACAAAGGCAAGGTGGCGCATCACGACAGTGCCGGAAATGCCGGAGTAATTGGCGAAGGCGATGTGCAGTGGATGACAGCGGCTTCGGGCGTTTTGCACAAGGAATATCACGAAAGGGAATGGAGCAAAAAAGGAGGCGAATTTCAAATGGTGCAACTGTGGGTGAATTTACCTGCCAAAAACAAAATGGATGCACCGAATTATCAGCCGATTCTTCGTGAAGAGTTCGGACAAGCCATTTTAGCAGATAACAAAGGTGTTGTTGAAGTAATTGCAGGTGAATACAACGGGGTGAAAGGTCCTGCCAAATCGTTTACACCCATCGAAATGTACAATACCCGGCTGAAAAAGGGTGCAAAAGTACATTTTTCATTCCCCGAAAATTACAATACCTGCTTCGTTATAATTGAAGGAAGTATCACTGCGAATGAACAAGCAGCCGGAACAGATCATGTGGTATTATTTAAAAACGAAGGAACAGACATTTTTCTGGAAGCAACCGAAGATGCAATTGTTCTAATTTTAAGTGGTGAAC
>CAIQOG010000295.1 GCA_903873355.1 uncultured Bacteroidales bacterium | reverse complement strand
GGCAAAAGCTTGTTTGATATTCAGGTCAGCGTCACTCTCTTTTTTGCTTAAGGTAATAAGAGTCCGCAATTTGAAGGTATTTACAACTTTCTGCCATTTTGTTAGATCATTGCCAAGCATAAAATCGCCGGTTAATGAAACATCATGGTTGTCAATCAGCTTTTGCAGATCATCGTTGGCTTCTTCGAGCCAAACCAATGATTGTTGAAAAACTGCTTTCTGTGAATCATACCGTGATGCAGTGTTATCAAGACCTTTCAACGCATCAGTCAAAGGGAGATCGCCAAGGCGCATACTCATGTCAATATAATAATAAGCATTGAAGAATTTACCAAGAGCCGAATACGCATTGTTTTCGGCTAGCCCAACCCTTTTAGCTTCAGCAACCATTTGCTTTACATTATTCAGCTTTGAGTAGTTGAAATTTGTTGTTGTCCAATCATATTGCTGATCATCGTAATAGGCATAATTGCTGCACCAGAACTGATTCCACCTTTGCTCGCTGCTCCACGGATAGTAAACCATGTCGTAAATTACATGAGTTAAAATAAGTGATGGTGGAACTTCGCCCGGTTTATTCTGATTTTTTTCGAATTCCTCAAATTTATTACATGCTGAAAATGTGATAGTCAGCAAGATGAATATATATAGGATCTTTTTCATTTTTTTTTCTGTTTTTTATTTATTGTGATGAAGAGTATTAGAAAGTTAGATTTACGTTAAAACCGAAACTTCTTGTAGTCGGGGTCTGGAGTCCTGAATAGGAGCTGTTTCCTGTATACTGTTCGATATCAATATCGGTTTTTTCAGCAAAATAAAGCAGGTTACGTCCTACGAAAGAGATACTGGCTTGTTGAATCAGGCTCTTTTTCAGGAATTTCTGTGGCAGACTGTATGAAAGTACAACTTCGCGCAGTTTTACAAACGTGCGGCTCATTGAGGTTGAAGCATCTGTTCCATAATAGCGGCTGATATAATCCTGCAGATAGGTAGCTGTTGTGTTAGGTGCAAATTGCAGTGCTCCGTTGTTAATTATTTTTCCATCTGGATCATACTCTATGGCAACACCATTGCTTACTACAACACCTTCGCCAACATACGATTTTATCCCTTGTACGTCGTTTGCACGGGCGATACCCATTGCACCTTCAACTGTTGCAATATTCCGGCCTCCCTGAAATGTTTTTTTCTCAACATAGTCCAGAATGGTGCCTCCAAAACGTCCGTCGAACTGGAACGAAAGACTTACTGACTTATATTTCAACGAGTTTCTGATTGCTCCAACCCAATTTGAATTGGCATAACCCAGGAACTGAGGAACTGAGTTACGGATTGGACGGCCACTGGCATCGTTGATGATTTGCCCGTCAGCATTACGAACAAAATCGGAACCGTACATTTTATCCATGCGGTCGCCAACTTTCAGATATGTATTCAATGATTCAACACCCGGGTATATCTCTTTCAGGTATTGCTGGTTGGTCGAATAATTTGCCGATACATCCCACTTTAACCCGTTTGGCTGGAATACAGGAGTAGCTGTTACTCCAAGTTCAATGCCCTTGCGCTGTACTTTGATGCCATTAACAAGTGCATATCCAAAACCGGAAGCATCCGAAATAGGCAAAGCGAAGATTTTAGGTCCGTCAACCGTTGAGAAGTAAGTGAATTCAAATCCTAAGCGATTTGATAACATACTTACATCTGTTCCAACTTCCCATGATGAACTGAAACTTGGTTTGATATTGGGGTTTGTAATAGTACCAGTGTACGAAGCAGCTGGAAGTCCTTGTATGAGGCTGATGTCGTAGGATGAACTGTTGATGTACGATGGGCCGTCGTATGGTGAATAATAAGTGCCACCGTAATCAAGTATGCCAAAGCCCATTGCATCGTAAGTTGGGCCAATCATTGATGTAGTTAAAG
>CAIQOG010000294.1 GCA_903873355.1 uncultured Bacteroidales bacterium | reverse complement strand
TTAGCTCAGTTGGCCAGAGCACGTGATTTGTAATCTCGGGGTCGTTGGTTCGAATCCGACAAGAGGCTCAAAACAAAAGCCGTTTCCAGTATTGGAAACGGCTTTGTTATTTGTTGATATTCAGGCAGATTATTACAAATCTTTTACCAGAATATGTTTTGTACTTTCGTCCGAAAGTTCCTTGATGCTGAGTGTTTTTTGCCAGAATGTGTCGAGTAGTTCGTTTTTATTAGCCAGGAACATTTCAGAACCATGATTATCTAACATATTGAACAGGGTATTTACAGTAAGCTGATTGATATCAAATGCCGGCAAATACGTGGTGTTTCTGCCTTCGGTAATTTCTATGAAAACAGATACTTTGACCAGTTTAGCAATAAGTTGATTGACAATACGGATAGGTAAGCGGTATTGATGTGCTATTTCTTCGGCAGTAGGAGCACCTTCGCGGTTTTCAAAGCGTTTTACTATTACGTAGGTAATAAATAGCGTCAGGAAGTTCCGGTAGCGTTTGCTTATATGATTGGTATCGAATTCATATTCAAAGTTCTGAATATTTTGCGAAGCGTAGGATATTTCAGCACCAAACAAAACTATAAGGCACGATACCTGCAACCAGATAAACAACAATGGAATTGCAGCAAAACCTCCATATACAACATTGTAGCGTGATAATAAATTTTGACCGTGAATATAGAGCAGCTGGAATATCTGGAAAAGTGTACCGGCTACTAAGCCTGCGATGAGGGCATTTGATAGTCTTACGCGGGTATTGGGAATAACTAAATAAAGAACCGTAAACACAATCCAGTTGACTACGTAAGGCGTAAATTTCATACCAAAACGCAGAATTGGAGTCAAAACATCATAAATAAACGGTTGTGAAAACTTGGAATTGAAGAAAATGGAAAGACCGCTGGAAAAGATTATAAGAAATGGAATAATAAGAACAGATGACAGGTATGTGCTGACCTGACGACCAAACGAACGTTGTTTTTTTACCTGCCATACGCTGTTGAATGCTTTTTCAATCTGTCGGAAGAGACTCATAACCGACCATAGCAAAATAATTAAGCCCGCACCGATAAAAATACCTCCCTGAGCTGCTTTCAGGTAACGTGAAACGAAATCGAGTATAGTGGGAATAACCTGTGCCTGACCTACCAATGTGCCTTCGAGCGATTCCTGTATAATTCTGTCGAAACCAAACCCCCTGGCAATGGCAACAACCAATGCGAGAAAAGGAATGATAGCAAACAGTATAGAATATACCAGGGCAGAGGCACGAATATACATATTGTCTACCACAAATCCACGAATAGCCAGTATAACGGTTTTAATTATATGGTATAACCAACGGCGGAATCCCGATAACTCATATTCCGTTAATTGCCATATATCATATCGCAAAAACTGATAAATATGTACTATAAAAGCAAATGATTTGGGCATTTTTCCAATTTCCAATTAATCAATTTCTAATTACCAATCAACGAATAAACCGGTTACCTTATACACTAAATAAAAAGCAGGTCTGTAAGCCGGGTTCTGTTCTTTGCCGAAGCAAAGTGTCTGTCATTTATCTTGGACATAAGTCACCCTATGCCTCCAGCAATCTACCCTCCGGCATCGGGCGAGCAACCCTACATGCGCCGGTATACTTGATCTTGCAACTCATAAGACGTACGGCACAGCGTGTTGCCACGCTGCCCGGTGAGCTCTTACCTCACCTTTTCACCCTTATCCGTCAGTTGACGGACGGTTATTTTCTGTTACGCTGCTCTGCTTTCACAAACAGCTTCCCGTTAGGAAGTATGTTGCTCTGCGTTGCCCGGACTTTCCTCTCCACCAAAGGCGAAGCGACAAACCGACCTGCTTTTTTTTTGCAAAGATAAAGATAATTTTTTAAAACCATTGTATGCCTGTACTAACCTGAACAACAGGGTATTATTAAAATACCTGCAATATAATAAAGAAATTTTTCTTTATTCGTCAACTATTAAGTACTTTTGTTGTTATATTAAATTAATAAAGTAATATATTTAGAAGTACGAAGAATGAGTCATTTAGGTATTAAAAAAGGTGATAAAGTTGTTATTATAGGTGGTGGTTTTGCCGGATTGCAACTTGCAAAAAAGCTTATGAAGGCCGATTTAAAGGTTATTTTAGTCGACAAACAAAACCATCATCAGTTCCAGCCCCTGTTTTATCAGGTGGCCAGTGGTCGTCTCGAGCCGTCAAGTATCTCATTTCCATTTCGTAAGATATTTCAGAAAAGCAATAATGTTGATTTCCGCATGGCCGATATTACAGGCATAGATCCACTGGAGAAGAAAATAATGACCGCTTACGATCGTACGATTACTTACGACCATTTAGTGATTGCTACAGGCTGTAAAACCAATTTCTTCGGAAATAAGCAAATGAGTGAGAATGCTTTTTCGATGAAAACAACTCAGGAATCGATAGATATTCGAAATAAAATTCTTTTCAGCTTTGAAAAAGAGATTTTTGCACGTCCGGAAGATCAACAGGCATGGATGAATGTAGTTATTGTAGGCGGTGGACCTACCGGAGTTGAGCTTTCAGGGGCATTCGCAGAGCTTCGTAAAGATGTTCTTCCAAAAGATTATCACAACATTGATTTTTCCAAATTCAACATTATTCTTTGCGAAGGAAGTAAGAATACACTCAATAATATGAGTGAAGAATCGAAAGTTGCTTCCCGAAAATACCTTGAAGATCTGGGAGTTACAGTAAAAACAGAAACAATTCTTCAGTCCTACGATGGAAATGTGGCAGTATTGAATACCGGCGAACAAATTCCAACAAAGAATGTAATCTGGGCAGCCGGAGTAACCGGAAATATCATTGAAGGACTTGATTCAAAGGATATTATTAAAAACAGATATATTGTCGACCGTTATAACAGACTTCTAAACTTTGACAATATATATGCTCTTGGTGATGTGGCCTATATGACTACCGAAAAGTATCCGAATGGTCATCCGCAGGTTGCAAATGTGGCTATAAATCAGGCTGTAAATCTTGGTAAGAACATCGTAAAATCGTTGAAAAGCGAAACGCCAGAACTAACCGAATACGAATATAATGACCTGGGAATGATGGCAACCATAGGCAAGCACAAAGCTGTGGTTGAACTTCCGTTTATTAAGTTTAAGGGAGTTTTTGCCTGGTATGTGTGGATGTTTCTGCACCTGATGTTGATTCTGAGTGTCCGTAACAAAATTGTGATTTTCTTTAACTGGGCATGGAGTTATTTTACCAAAGACACGTCACTACGTTTGATAACGAATATTGACTATAAAAAGGAAAAAGTAACCGACTTATAATCTGCAAAAAAGGCTTCGAAAATTCGAAGCCTTTTTTGCATTAATCGGGGTGCGACTTAAAGTCGCACTGCGATTAGATATTTTATTAGTAAATGTTATTTTCTTATTGTATCAGATTAGCAATTTTACTCAGATTTGCAGCAATATCGGCATCTGATAATGAATAATTCACTAAATCATCTGCCAGGTATTGATCGT
>CAIQOG010000293.1 GCA_903873355.1 uncultured Bacteroidales bacterium | reverse complement strand
GTTGCACCTGGTATCACCGCCAATAACATTATAATTTTTGCCGGAAGTAAAGTAACAAAAGTCACCGATTTTTAGGATTCCAGAATTTGAAACAAATATTTTCCCAAATAAATGAACATTCTTTCCTAAGGTTACTTTGTTTCTTCGAAACATATACCAATTCTGTATAACTGTTACCCATCTTAGCTTTAAAATTGACTTTAGTAGCTTTATAAACTTAGGCATTTCAATAGTAATTTAACTTAAAATAAATTTTTTATCTGATCAACAAAATCTTCATCCAGGTTCATGATTAAGCTTTTACTGTTGTAATTTAAATTTAAATCAACAGATTGTATTAATCTTGCAAAGGTTTCTGGTCTATCATCTTCAGTAAAATATATTAATTCTGAAACAGCAGAATTTTCAATACTTGGTATCCTAGTACTTATAACTCGCAAATTATAGGAAAGATATTTGATTATTTTTGATGGGAAAAGTGTCAACATGTTTGCACCACTTTTTTGAGGGTTTATTGCAATTTGACAACTAAGCAATAAATTTGAAATTTCATTTTCTGTTAAGACTCCATGATATTTGCAACGTTCCTTTCCTGCAATTTCATTAACTACGGAGATGTGTTGTAGTAAATCTTTAGTATCACTTTCAGATCCCGGGCCACATATGTGCACAATGTAATGGTCAGGTAAAAAAGCGGCACATCTAACTGCATTATATGCCCCCCCTTTGGTGTAATCAATAGATCCTGCATATATAATGTTAATTAAATTTTGATTTAAATGAGTGTTTTCTGAATCCGAAATAGTATAGTTTCCATATACGATGGCTTTGACCCTGTCACCAAGTATTTTAGCCAATACATCAGATACAGCAATAAAATAATCAGAATCTTTAATCAGTTTCCTTTCCCAATTGTTGAGTATATTTTTGTTTTGCCAGACTTGCCCATAAATTTCTTCAACTTCAAGCACCAGTTTAAATCCTTTTATTTTTTTAGCCCATCGGATGGGCAATGATAACCATTGTACATGATACACAAGTATTTTCTCATGCCTTCGAACGTGCAAAACCAACCACAGAAATAACCAGGATAGGGTAAAAATAATCTTTAAGTTCCGACTCCATTTTGATTTTGTACTAAAACTGGGGCAAAATGTTATTCGTTTTCGTGTATTTAGTTGAAAAGTTTTCTTAGGTTTATATCCTATTTTATCATTATCATCTTTAAACCAGGAGGGTGAAATTATATGAACACTATAACCTGCCTGATTTATTGCATTACAGATATAGTCCATTTTATTAATAGCTGCAATAGTTGACACCCTTTTTTGATGTATATCCGGGAGATCATAAAAACCAATATATTTAATTTCTTTAGTCATATTTACTAAGACCTATAAATTTTAGAAGATTGTTAATCATAATTCTTACCAAGTTGCATTTCCTGCCAGAAAAATTTATAATCGTTGTTCCAGTTACTTTTCGTTGAAAATGCTAACAGTAATATTATTACAGCTATATATACTGCCTCTTTTAAACTTTTAGATAGTAGCTTAAATGACTCAATAATTTTGGGAAGAAGAATCAAAAGAAAGATAGAGAAATATTGTACACTACGCATTGTGGAAGGGTTAACAAAAGTTAGGGGAACTAAGAAAATAGCTATACCAAATGCATTAAATAATGGCATTGCATTTTCATTATACTTTAGTACAGTTTTCATCCTCCACCAAGCAACGAATGCGAGTAAAATTAGTAGGATTGTAAATGTATATGCTCCGACTCCTTCAAAATTCTCGTACTGATCATATCCTGTAGCTCCTTTTAAAAAGTTGGTTAATACTTCTTTGTAGAAAAAAATTAGAGGGAAGGATAATAGCGTTGAGATATATATCAATTTTGTGTTTTTGATATTGGCAATAAAGTAAAATGGAATAAATATCAAGCAAGATTTATGTATTGTGGATGCGATTAGTATTAGAATCAAAAATAGAATCAATTTTCTGCTTTTGATTAATTCATATCCAAATAATGTTGCTGCGGTTGCAATCGTTTGCCTGTGGCCAGTAATAGAGAAAAAACTATAAAAAAGGCTGGAATACAAAACAAAAGCAATTATCGC
>CAIQOG010000292.1 GCA_903873355.1 uncultured Bacteroidales bacterium | reverse complement strand
TTTAGGGGCGTAGCCCAGAAATCTTCGTAGCATGATGAAATGATAAGAACAAAGGGGCTTTAGCCCTGATAACTTAAAACACAGATTTCAGGGCTAAAGCCCCTCAATTTGTCAATTTTATATTTTTCTACGAAGATTTCTGGGCTACGCCCTTCTTTTTCAAATTAAAAACCTTTTAATACTGCTCTGCATACTTTGTGGATAATCATTTATTTTATTTGCATGAAGTCAGATTAGTATGAATTATAAATTGTCTTGTTGTATCTTTGTGGAAAATTTGTAAATCATTAAAAATAAAACCGGTAATTCTCCGTTAAAACACCGTTGAAATTAATCCTGACAACCGACATTATCCTTGCATGAAGCACAAACTTTTTTTTATTCTGGCTCTGATTTTATTTTCGGTGGGTTTGTCGGCTCAATCCAAGGTTCGTGTTTACGGCTATGTGATTGATTCCAACAACAGAGGAATTGATCTTGCCAACGTGTTTTTCGAAAATACAACCACCGGAATTTCCACCAATCAGAATGGATATTACGAGTTGACAATGAATGTAAAAGACTCGGCTGTAATCGTTTATTCCATGCTGGGTTATCAAACCATCAAACATACGATTTATCCCCGTCAGCAGGTTATCCAGATTTCAGTTCAGCTTCCGGCATTGTCCAAAGAAATGAGCGAAGTGAATGTTATCGGGCAACGTCGTCAGACATCCACGCTTGATATGCTCGACCCGACTAAACTGCGGTTAATACCCAATACTTCGGGCGGAATAGAATCACTGTTGATAACGTTTACCGGGGTTAGTTCGAGCAACGAATTAAGTTCGCAATACAATGTGCGCGGTGGTAATTTCGACGAAAATGCTGTGTATGTCAATGGACTGGAAGTTTACCGCCCGTTGTTGATTCGCGCCGGACAGCAGGAAGGTTTGAGCTTTATCAATCCCGATATGGTTCAGAATGTTTCATTTTCGGCAGGAGGTTACGATGCAAAATTCGGTGATAAAATGTCGTCGGTGCTCGATATTCAATATAAGAAACCGACTGAGTTTGAAGCGTCTGCTTCGTTGAGTTTATTGGGTGCTTCGGCTTATGTGGGAACAGTGGGAAAGAAATTTACCCAAATGCATGGTTTTCGCTATAAAACAAATGGTTATCTGCTCGGAACATTGGATACGAAAGGGGAATATAACCCATCTTTTATTGATTATCAGACTTACATGACCTATCAGTTGAATCCTAAACTGGAACTGACTTTTTTGGGCAACTTTTCGCAAAATTCGTATCAGTTTGTTCCGCAAACCCGCGAAACATCGTTTGGAACGTATAGTACAGGTCGTAAACTGACCGTTTATTTTGAAGGTCAGGAACAGGATTTATTCCGCACGTCGTATGGAGCTTTATCACTTAACTTCAGACCGAAGAAAGGTATGAAACTGAGTTTACTGGCTTCAACATTCTACACAAATGAAAATGAAACCTACGATATTCTGGGCGAATATGTGCTGAGCGAAGTAAAAATGGATCTCGACCCAACGAAGCAAACCGGCGCAGCTCTGGGAGTTGGAAAATACCAACAGCATGCTCGAAACCGCCTGAATGCTACAGTTACTAATTTGGCACATCTGGGTGATTAT
>CAIQOG010000291.1 GCA_903873355.1 uncultured Bacteroidales bacterium | reverse complement strand
TCCCACCCTGACTTTCCAAAAAGGTGAGGTGTAATTCACATATACAGGCAGCTCAGGGTATAAATTCTGAATCTGTTTTTCAATTTCGAATGCATTATTTTTGGCAGTTTTCTGAATATTGCTCGAGAAGACCTGAATTCTGAAACCGGTGGCTATTAAGGCCTGAGCAGCAACTTTTTTATTTACCAGTAATGATTCAATCCGTTTATCCTGATGAATTTGAACTGTTGCATTGGTCGTTGTATCAGTCGACCGAAGTGCCCTGAATATATTGGTTCTTGTATTTTCGTTATTTTCCTGAGCAGATAATACGCAGATTGACAAACACAAAACAGCCAAAAATGAAAGAAATCTGAAATTCATTTTCTTCTAAATTTTAGGCTGCAAAGTTATACAAATGTTACGGGTTTTCGGCTAAAATCCTCAAATTTATTGAGTTTAAATTATGTAACGTGCTATGATTCAAATTTTCAGACAACATTTCTTTATTAATTGCTTAATGCTTATCTTTGTTCTTGTTTAATTTTACAACCATGACAAAAACCAAAATAGCCATCATTGTTGCAGGTGGAAAAGGCGAACGGATGAATGCCGACATTCCCAAACAATTTCTTGAAATTCAGGGTAAACCGATTTTGATACATACGCTCGAAGTTTTTCACAACTTCGATGCTGACATGAAGCTGATACTTGTTTTGCCCGAAGTTCAGATTGGTTTCTGGAAAGAACTGTGTGCAAAACACAATTTTACGCTTCAGCATCAGATTGTTGAAGGTGGACAAACCCGGTTTCATTCGGTGAAAAACGGATTGGAAATCGTAAAAAGTCCTGCATTAGTGGCCGTTCATGACGGTGTTCGTCCGTTGGTGAGCACCGATACAATAAGACGATGCTTTGAAACTGCTGAAAAATACGATGCAGCAATACCCGTGATCGATTTGGTGGAAAGCATTCGACAACTGACTGAAACCGGCAGTCAATCCGTAGACCGAAATGCCTATAAACTGGTTCAGACTCCTCAAATATTTGATGCAAAATTATTGAGGAAGGCTTACGAACAGGAATTTTCAACACATTTTACCGACGATGCTTCGGTGGTTGAAGCCCTTGGAACCAACATTCAGTTGGTGGAAGGAAACCGGGAGAATATCAAAATAACAACAGAGTTTGATTTGAAAATTGCGGAATCATTAATGTAAATGCCCAATAATCCTAACATTCAACACCTCGATTCACTCCGAACATTAGCTGTGCTCGGGGTGATTGTGATTCATGTTTCATCGCCACTGGTGAATATGACCTGGGGTAAAAATATGCCGTATTGGTGGATTGGTAATGTGGTGGACAGTGCTGTTCGTTTTGCAGTGCCGGTGTTTCTGATGCTGAGTGGAGCCACTTTGTTGGGAAAAGAATACGAATTGAAGGAATTTTATAAAAGGCGGTTTTCGCGGGTTTTAGTTCCTTTTCTGTTCTGGTTGGTAGTTTACTGGATTTACCGTTGGGCAATGCTTTCAGTCAAAACTCAACCACACGATTTTCAGGCTATACTTTCGTGGGGATGGAATCTGTTTCTAAAGGAAGGTGTTTCAAAGCATTTCTGGTATATTTACATGATTGTGTTTATCTACCTTTTCATTCCATTCATAAATAAAGGACTGAAAAAGCTGAATATGTCAGCCGTTTCTAACCTCATGTTATTGTGGGTTGTAGTGACTTTCCTGCTTAAATCTGTTCCTCTGAATATGTACAGTTGGTCTGGCAATTACGGCAGTAAATTTCTGGGATATTTCCTATACTCGGGCTATATGGTGTTTGGTTTTTACCTGTATTACTTACCAACAAATCCTGCAAAAATAAGACCTTTAGCAGCACTGATTTTTGGAATAAGCGTGGCTATATCGGCTGTTAGTACCTGGTTTTTCAGCACGAAATCTCATCATCTCGACCTGAGTATGTACAGCTATTTGTCTGTAAATACTATGATTCAATCCATTGCGCTGTTTATGTGGATAAAAGGCAGTTCGATTAAAAATAAAACTATTTCTCAAATCAACAGTTGGATAAGCAATCACAGTTACGGCATTTATCTGGTTCACATTCTGGTTATCAGCGTTTTGTTTGATAACGGCATTTACTGGAAATTTACTCATCCGTTGCTCTCATTGCCATTGCTGACATTGCTTGTGCTGATTATTTCGTTTGGCGTTATTTTTGTTCTGCGGAAGATTCCGTTTGGGAAATATATTTCAGGATAAAAGAAAATGGATCTCTCCTATCAGGACATAAAATTTCTGCCCGGTGTTGGACCGAAAAAGGCTGATTTGCTGGCGAAAGAACTCGACATTCATTCGGCGGAAGATTTGTTGCGGCATTACCCATACAAATACATCGACCGCAGCCGTTATTATTATCTGCACGAAATTTCCGAAGAAATGCCCTTTATTCAGGTAAAAGGGCATATTATCCGCTTCGAAAAAGTGGGCGAAAGTCCGAAACAGAGGCTTGTCGCCATTTTTACTGACGGGCGCGACACGATTGAACTGGTGTGGTTTAAGGGTATCAACTTTATTCTGGACAAATACAAAACGGGCATTGAATACGTGGTTTTCGGCAAACCATCGTTTTTCAACAATAAATTTAATCTGCAGCATCCTGAAATAGACCTTCCGTCGCAACTGCCACCACCCGAGCAAATGGGATTACAGCCATTTTACAACACCTCGGAGAAAATGAAGAACAGTTTTCTGAACTCAAAAACCATTCAGAAAATTCTTTTTCCGCTGGTTCAGTCCATTCGAAGCGGCATTCCTGAAACACTTCCGGCTTATCTGTTGAAAAAATACGCGCTCCTGAATCTCACCGATTCGCTGGTAAATATCCATTTCCCGAAAAATGCCGACCTGCTCAAAAAATCCCGCCAACGACTGAAATTTGAGGAACTCTTTTACATTCAGCTCAACATTCTGCAGCAAACCAAGTGGCGCGACCAACATTTCCGCGGGTTTGTGTTCGGGCAGATTGGCGAATATTTCAATCGTTTTTATAAAGATTACCTACCTTTCGAACTGACCAATGCCCAGAAACGGGTTATTCGTGAAATTCGCGTGGATGTGGCTTCGGGACGGCAAATGAACCGCCTGCTGCAAGGCGATGTGGGAAGCGGAAAAACGCTGGTGGCATTGATGGCTATGCTTATTGCGATCGACAATGGTTTTCAGGCATGCATTATGGCACCTACCGAAATTCTCGCCACGCAGCATTATGCCAGTTTAACCGAATTCTTAGGTGATATTGGTCTGAATATCGCATTACTTACGGGTTCGGTTACTGCCAAAAAGCGTGAACCGATACACGAACAACTCCGCAACGGTGAATTAAATATCCTGATTGGTACACACGCGTTGATTGAAGACGCTGTGCAATTCAAAAACCTCGGGCTTGTAGTTATCGACGAGCAACACCGCTTTGGGGTGGAACAGCGCTCGAAACTCTGGAAAAAGAACGTCAATCCGCCACATATTCTGGTAATGACGGCCACGCCTATTCCACGCACGCTTGCCATGACGTTGTACGGCGATTTAAGTGTGTCGGTAATTGATGAACTTCCGCCCGGACGAAAACCTATTCAGACATATCATTATTACGAGAATAAACGACAGGGACTCAACCAGTTTATTGCAAAACAAGTGCAGGCCGGAAGGCAGATTTATATTGTGTATCCACTGATTCAGGAATCTGAAAAAAGCGACTTGCAAAATCTGGAAACCGGCTACGAATACATGCGTGAAGTGTTTCCTGATTATAAAATAAGTATGGTTCATGGTAAGTTGAAACCGGCTGAAAAAGATTTTCAGATGCAGAAGTTTATAAGAGGCGAAACGCAGATTATGGTGGCTACCACGGTGATTGAAGTGGGTGTAAACGTACCTAATGCGTCGGTGATGGTGATTGAAAGTGCGCAGCGTTTCGGATTGTCGCAGTTGCATCAGTTACGCGGCCGGGTAGGACGTGGCGCAGAGCAATCGTTTTGCATTTTATTAACGGATTATAAGCTCGGAGTGGATACCCGTAAGCGCATGGAAATCATGGTACGAACCAATGATGGCTTCGAAATTTCGGAAGCAGATTTACGTCTTCGCGGCCCCGGCGACCTGGAAGGAACACAGCAAAGTGGTATGCCTTTCGAGCTGAAAATAGCCAACTTAGCCCAGGACGGACGCATGCTGGAAATTGCCCGAAATGCTGCCATGGAGATTTTGGAAGACGATATGAAACTTGATAAAACCGAAAATCGGGTTATGGCTGCTCAATTAAGAAAATTGAAAACAAATACCTTAAATTGGGGCTCTATAAGTTAAGAAAGTTGAATTTGTTTTGACTGCTTAGCGCATTTCTTTAATTTTGGAGAGCAATAAGCAATTTTCAATTCTCAATTAGTCAATTTCCAATTAAAAACACGGAAAATCATGGAAAAAACACTTGTAATTATTAAACCGGGAGCTATTCAACGGGGACTTATTGGAGAAGTTATTCACCGCTTCGAACGCAAAGGGTTGCAATTATGCGGAATAAAAATGATGCAGCTTACCGACGAAATTTTAGCTGAACATTATGCACATTTGGTTCAGCGTCCGTTTTTCAAACGTATCAAAGATGCCATGATGGCAACTCCGGTGATTGTTTGTTGCTGGAAAGGGCTTGATGCCGTGCATATTGTACACGAAATGGCCGGAAAAACGAATGGTCGTGAAGCAGCAATCGGCACAATACGTGGCGATTTAAGCATAAGTGTTCAGGAAAACATCGTGCATACTTCCGACACTATTGAGAATGCTAAAACAGAGTTAGAACGGTTTTTCGATGAAAAAGAAATCTTTCAATTCGACCAACACAGCCTGAACTTTTTATACGCAAACGACGAAATATAAAATAATTGCCAATTAGACAATTTCCAATTTCCAATTAAGAACATTGGGAATTGGGAATTGATTCACTGAAAATTAAAAAAATGCTCTTTCCCCTCAAAAAATACATTCCTGTTTTCGCTTTTTTTCTCTCAACTTTTGGGGGTTTTGCTCAGTTGAATAATTTCTCGCTGATTCCGAAAAAAGATACGGCCAACATTTACAAAGAAATGTTGAACGATAATTCGGATGACTTGATGGAAAATCACCCCGCTGAAGATATTTACAACGATATCTGGACCAGCGACCATGTGAATCCATATAAAATTCCGATTGACAGTCTGCCGGATTCGGTACGCATTGATGTTTCTAATTTTTTTATTCCTGTTCGTGGTGCTGTCACTTCTGTTTTCGGACCGCGTCGTTACCGTTTTCATTATGGAACTGATCTTCGGCTTAAAGTAGGTGACTCGGTACGTTGCGCTTTTTCAGGCAAAATCAGGATTATCAATTACGAAGGTCGTGGATATGGTAATTATATCGTGGTAAGGCATGATAACGGTCTGGAAACCGTTTACGCTCATCTTTCGGCAGTATTGGTGGCTATTAATCAAAACGTCAAAGGCGGTGAACTGATAGCTTTTGGAGGAAATACGGGACATTCCACCGGTCCGCACCTGCATTTCGAAACCCGATATATTGGTAATGCTATCAATCCGGAACATATTATTAATTTTAATACCGGTTTAGTACTGGCTAAAACGTACCTGCTCACCAAAAAGAATTCGTTCTACTATCAGCATGAAGTTCATAAATTTGCTCAGGCCAGATATTACAAAGTGCGAAAAGGAGATACTCTGAAAAAAGTGGCTGCACGTAACGGTACAAGCGTGAAAGCACTTTGCAAACTGAACCATCTGAAAACCAAGGCCAAACTGAAAAAAGGTCAACGGATTCGCATCAGGTAGAAACACAGGCCACAGACTTTGCATGATCCCTGAAACAAAAAATCCTTTCAAAGCCTGAAATTACGTTACAAACATGATTCAAACTGAAAATATTAGCACCATTATATTTGATTTAGGCGGTGTGTTGATTAACCTCGATTTAGTCCGTTGCATACAGCGATTCAAAGAGTTGGGCGTTGAAAATTTCGAAGATAAACTCAGTAATTTCGGACAGAAAGGCTTCTTCCTCCAATTCGAAAAAGGAGGAATTGGTATTACCGAATTTTGCAACGAAGTTCGTAAACTGGCAGCCGTTCCGCTTACCGACCAGCAAATTATCGATGCATGGTGCCTGTTTTTGGTAAATATTCCCGATTATAAGATGGAATTATTGCTTAAACTCAAAGAGCGATATCGGCTGTTATTACTGAGCAATACCAATCCCATTCATATCGAAATAAGCACTGCCAGAGAGTTTGAACGGTTCGGTCTGAATATGGAGGATGTGTTTGATAAATGTTACTTTTCGTACGACATGAAAATGGCAAAACCGGATGCTGAAATTTTCGAGGCACTGTTGGCTGATGCCGGAGTGAAACCGGAAGAATGTCTGTTTCTCGACGATGGACAAAAAAACATAGAACAGGCCACACGACTGGGTATTCGGAGCTATCTGGTGGATGTGAATGAAGACCTGACCAAGCTAGTTGGCAGTTGGCAGTAAGCAGTGGGCAGTTTATAGTCAATAGTTGATAGTTTATAGTCAATAATTGGAAATTGGAAATTGGAAATTGAGTTATGAATTACGTTGCCACAGTTGGATTTTTCGATGGCGTTCATGCCGGTCACAGGTTCCTGATTGAGGAGCTGAAATCGCTGGCTAAGGCACGGAATATGCAAAGTCTGGTCATCACGTTCAATATTCACCCACGTAAAGTTTTAAACTCCGATTATCAACCGCAACTACTCACCACACTTTCCGAAAAGCTGGAACAGCTCGAAACTACTGGTGTCGACCGCTGTGTGGTGCTTGATTTTACGCCCGAACTGGCACAACTTTCTGCTTTCGATTTTCTGAAAACCATTCTGAAAGAACAATACGGGGTTAAAACCTTACTCGTGGGGCACGACCACCGCTTTGGACATAATCGCGCGGATGGTTTTCCTGAATACAAGCAGTATGGCGAAATGCTGGGGATGGAAGTGATTCAGGCGGGGCGTTATAAAACTCCGGAAGACCGCCACGTCAGTTCATCCGATATTCGCCATGCTTTGAGCTCCGGTGATATTGCCCATGCCAATAAGTTATTAACGTACCCTTATTCCCTGGAAGGAAAAGTTGTTGAAGGTTTCCGGGTGGGACGAAATATCGGTTTTCCTACTGCTAACATGCAGGTACTTGATTCCGATAAACTAATTCCGGCTTTTGGTGTGTATGCCGTGCAGGTATATCACGGAAATGCTGTTTACAAAGGAATGATGAATATAGGCACCCGCCCCACGCTCAACAACAGCTCCAACACCAGTCTCGAAGTTCATATCTTCGACTTCAATCAGGACATTTACAATCAAACCCTTAAAGTGGAATTCCTCTCCAAAATACGCGACGAACATAAATTCAAAAGCCTCGACGAGCTCATCGAACAACTGAAAAAAGACAGGGAGACAGTGGATAGTTTATAGTGGATAGTTTATAATACAGCCAATTACAGCAATGTGATTGGCTGTTTTTTGTTTTATATTTAAATAAGATTGTATGTAATTTGAAATTTGTGTGAAACAAATTCATATATTTGCAACTAAAAACAAATAAATTATGAATTGGTTGGAAATCAAAACATCAATATCTGAAAGTCTTTTATCACGAGGATTAAAAAAACCTTACATCAGATTAAACTCATTGAATAAAATTGAAAATATTTTAAGAAATAACTTTCCAGATTACATTGACAATCCAAAAGAAAAATTCTCTAAAATAGATAAGAAGGACTTGAAAATAGAATTGTCAAAGTTTAAGGAGACAAAAAAACTAAATTCCGCTGAAAGCAGCATAATAAATGAAATTTATTATCGAATTTGATTTAAATTGCAACACAAACCAATTAATATATTACCGTCATGAAAAACATATTAGTAAAATTATTCTTTGTTTTCATATTTCTGTCTAACACGGATTACATCGTTTCACAATTAAAAGTATATGAAGGCGTATATGCAAATGGTGTTGCAAAATATACTTACTTGCAAAACGATGATATGACTCGCACATTTGAAGGTGATTTTATTTTTGTTTCTTCT
>CAIQOG010000290.1 GCA_903873355.1 uncultured Bacteroidales bacterium | reverse complement strand
TTACTGGATTTACGGGTACTGCTGACATTTTATCAACCGGCGAAATCGTTCCTAAAGTGACAACAAATGCAGCTGCTTCACAAAACCAAGGTGATGCTTATATTAGCACAGTATTAGGTTCGGGGACTGGTAACCATGAAATTTTAAAAATTATTGTTACGCCTGATGCCAGTGGTAATACTGTTACACAATTTGATTTGAATCTGACCGGATGGCAATATATTACTAAAGTAGCTATTTACAGAAATGCAATTGACCTTGAAGCTACACCGTTTGGGTCAACAACTTCCATTACATCGGGTTCTGTATCTATAGCCGGTTCTTATACTTATGCTTCTGCTGCCGCTCAAAATTATTATGTTGTAATTGATATATCAGGTTCTGCAACCAATGCAACATCCATTGATGCACGATGTGTGGGGATTAACATTACAACCGCCAATATATCTAATATCCCTTCAGGTTGGATAGCAATGACTGGTGCAAAAACAGTAACAGTTACAACCACTCCATTAACCGGCACAAAAACAATTAAAGCAGGAGGTGACTATACATCAATTTTAAATGCCGCTTTGGATATTAATGCCAAAGGTGTAGGCGCAGAAGGTTTAACACTCACCTTGGATGATGGTGCTACCATTACAGGTGTAGGAGCTAATTTTTCATCTTACTACGACTATATAAGACCTGCAGGAGCAACAGCTGGTCCTATAACTATTACGCGTACAGGTGGTGGAACTAAACCAATCTTCAGTATTGCTTCAAGTGCTGGTACCGGTGAAGCAGCTATTGGTTTTTATGGTTATGATAATGTAACAATTGATGGATTGAATATAGTTAATTCTAATATTGCTCAAAATATCGAGAATGGTATTCATTTCTATGGTACTGCAACCGATGGATGTCAAAACAATATTGTTAGAAATTGTGATTTGACCGATTTTCGTGGTGTAGGAGTTAATTTTACTTCAAAAGCAAGCAGCGCTTTAACTATTAATAAAAACAACAAAGTATATGCTAATACCATGACAAGTGCCTCCTGTGGAGTAAGTATTGCAGGAGTTTCAGCTACTTACCCCGATGAAACAAACGAAATTTATAGTAATACCATAACTTCTTCAACTCACGCAGGTGGTAGCACCGGTTATGCTGTAATATACATGGAGTCTTGTAAAGATTCAAAAATCTATCAAAATACCATCGATGGCAATGGTACAACTGCAAGTTTTAATGCTGCTGTAAGAGGTATTGCTGCATATTCAAATATGTCAGGTTATCTGGATATTTACAGAAATACTGTAAAGAGTATTTCAAATACAAATACACTGTCAAGTGCCTTGACAGTAGGAATAGCAGCTACTTGTCCTGAAACCCGTATTTACAACAACATGATATCCAATTTGAAATGTGAAAACTCAACCAATATTGGAGTTAATTTGAGTGGTATTCAAATGAATGCAATTGATGTAAGTAATATGAAGAATTATTATGTTTTTAATAATTCCGTTTATATAAACCAAACAACAGGTACTTATGTGGCAGGTGGGTTAACTACTGCAATATCTTTTGTAGGTAATTCCACCTATCTAATCTCAGTACTGTTGAAAAATAATATATTTGTCAATACAAGTACAACGACTAATGCAACTAACTATTTGATGTTTTCAATTCCTGCAGCTGTTAACAGAAATTCAATTAGTACTTCGTCATCAAATAATTTATATTACACTACGTCATCTAATTTTATATCAATTGGGAATACAATTTATGCTAACCTAGCTGCTTACAAATCGGGATGGGCTGGTGAAACCTATACTTTCTCAGAAAATCCACCGTTTACTTCAGCTACCGATTTACATTTATCAACCGGAGTTACCGGTGCTAATGCAGGTGGTATTCCAATTACAACTCCTGTAAGTATTACTACTGATATTGATGGAGTTGATGTGCGTGATACTTCAAACCCCGATATTGGTGCGGATGAAATAATCTCCACAGGTTTATCGGTATTGGCTCAAACAACTATAGCAACTTCAATAACAGCTACTACTGCAACAAGTGGTGGTGTGGTGGCTTCTGATGGTGGAAATACGGTTAC
>CAIQOG010000289.1 GCA_903873355.1 uncultured Bacteroidales bacterium | reverse complement strand
GGGAATGTAGAATTGATAAAGATTTTTAGAGAAACAAAAATAATAAAATTACAATTGAATTAGCTATACCAATAAAAAAAACATCCAATTGACATAATTCATTGGATGTTTTGTACTCTCCCTCTCCTGTGGAGAGGGTGGGGTGAGTTCTATTTCACATTAAACGCCACTCTCAATTCATCAATTTCCTTGTCACCCATAGGTTGAAGCGGTCCGATTGACGAAGCCATAACCAGTGAATTTGCCGAAAATTCAGCCACTTCCAGGTAATCGAAAGTATTAATCAGTTTATTGCCGGTAACAATAACGCAATCGTTTTCAACAATAATAACGCGATTCTTGGCAAACATTTCAGCAATTACATCCGTGTCATTATACAAGCTTTCGAATGGAATAGAAGGAACATCCTGCAGAAAAATCCAGCTTTCAGGAATGGTGCGCACATCAAATTTTTGATGACTTACCGCGTGTGCCATCAGGTTGGTAGGCTGCGTGGTAATAATAGAATTTATATGCGGATAAAGCTGGTAAATGCGGTGATGAAGCGCTACGGAACGGCTTGGTTCTTTGCCGGCTTCGGCCATTCCGTTTTTCACCTGCACAATATTCTTTGGCAAAATATCCCAACGGGCCACATCGCGCGGTGTAATCAGGAAGTCATTGTCCTTCCAGCGCACCGAAACGGTTCCGTAAGTCGAAATCATCAAACCCTGATCGCAGGCACGGCGGATAATGTTCACCATTTCCGTGCGGATTTCACGTTCATCCGATGGATATTCTACGTCCATAAACGGAGTGATATTTTTCGGAAAATGATTGACATATTTGGAAATTTGCTCGTCAGTCAGCGTATTAATTTTACCTATGCGGCCGGCATTCACAATGGTACGACAGCAGAATTCCAGGGTTTCGAAACGTTGGTATGCATCCATCATATCCGTCCCACCAAGTACAACTCCGTGGTTTTCCATGATAACGGCCTTGTATTTCTTGTTCTTGAATTCTGTGGCAATTTTCTTTCCCAAATCTTCGCTTCCGGGACAACCGTAAGGTGCAAAACCAATTTCGCCGCAAATTTTACGGGCCTGCGGAACGATGCTTGTATTGGGTACAACCCGTGCAATACTGAAAGCAACCAGTCCGGGCGGATGAGCGTGGATTATAGCCGTCAATTCAGGACGTGCATCAAAAATTGCTTTGTGAAACGGGAATTCCGACGATGGTTTGTGTTGACCAATGACCGTTCCGTCTTTTTTTACACATACAATATCTTTCACCGTGAGTGAACCTTTATCAACCGCCGAAGGCGTTATCCAAATATCACCGTTTCCATCTTTAATGGAAATATTACCTCCCGATGTGGTTGTCATTCCACTGCGGTAAATACGTCCGATAATCACATTAATCTGTTCTTTCGGATGCATTAATTTTACATCTAGTTGTTTCATAATTAATAAGACTACCCCTAACCCCTAAAGGGGGATAAGAGTGATTAGTATTGATAATTTCTTTCTCTTTAAAGGTGAAAATTAGGAAGACGAACTTGCATAATTACCTCCCGTTGGTCGATGACCTCTGGTTCCCCTTTAGGGGTTAGGGGTTATTTGTCATATTTTTTAGCAGGAAAGCTTCTGCTTCCACACTCCACAATCCCAGATTTTTGTCACACATTTCAGCCAGTGTTTTGTACACCTTGTTGGTTTCGCCAAGTTTGGCAAAGTCTGAAATTGGTGTCAATGGCATATCTACATGTGTATAAATCAATTTCTTTCCGCCAGGAATTTCAGGCAGGTGTTTGGTAGCTTCGATTACAGCTCCCAATCCACCAATGTGCGTTACCAATCCGGCAGGATCGAGGCCTTTAGACATCATATCGAGGGCTTCCACCATGTCGTCGGTATTTCCACCGCTGGTACCTACCACGTGAGTGTATGCATAGTGTACGTTGTAGAAATTGAATATCGCGCTGAAATTCGGATCGCTTGGACCTGCAAAGAAGTTCAGACAGCCGTCGAATGCCAGAATAGCATCGCCCTGCTCCACAACCGGTTTTACAGGAGCAAATACAAACACATCATCGTATCCGTAACCGCCGGTTATAGCTTTCAGTTCTTCCACCGGATTTTCCATTTTTCCGGTATTGATATATTTCAGGTCGATACCGCGTGAAGCAGCAAATTCAACACTATAAAACTGTGCAGCACGATCCAAACGGGTTTGATCCACGTCGGTAACCACCAACACAGACGGTTTGCGGTCGTCGCGGCGAAGCACGTAGTTGATAGCTGCCAGTCCCATTGGACCCACACCGGCCAAAACAGCCATTTTACCACCATCTACAATGTCCATTTTGTGAACATAGCTTCCCGGAGTAGTGTGGTAGTTGGCATGCATAGCACCAATTACACACGAAAGTGGTTCGGCCAGGGACGCAGGATAATAACCTTCGCCTTTGTAAGCCAGCAGACAGTCTTTTTCCATGACCTCGTTCGGGATAATCACATAAGTTGCATCACCACCAATGTGTTGGTAGCTGTAACCCGGTGCGCTCAACACGCCCACAGGACCATTTTCGAAATACAACGCCGGTTGGATAGAGAATTTATCTCCAGCGCTGAATTTATCAGCCCATTTTGAACCTATTTGTACCAATTCGCCGGCAAATTCATGCCCGATGATGATCGGATTTTCCGCGATATCGTTTGGAACACGTTTGTGGTCGGTAGCTTGCGAAGCTGCTTTGTACGATGACATACAAAGTGAATCGGAAACTACTTTCGCCAATATTTCATTGTCTTTAATCTGAGGCAATTCGAACTCTTCTAAGCGAAGATCTTTTTTGCCATATAAACGGATTGCGGTTGTTTTCATATTCTTTGAGAACCAAGAGTCAAGAACCAAGAATCAAGACGGTTTCGTATTGATGGTTGATTTTGCGCTGGTTGATTGTTTGATTATTTATATTCTAAAATTTGATCTAATAATGAAAGCACTTTGGAAGCCAGTGTCTTGAATCTTGAATCTTGGTTCTTGACTCTTGGTTCTTGACTCTTTGCTCTTTTATCTAAGAAAGCATCACCTGCCCACCGGTAATTGGTAATGCCTGGCCGGTTTCGCCGCATTGTTCCATCAGGTACAGGGCACCTTTGGTTACGTCCTCGGGTGAGCATCCTTTTTGCAAAGGAACTTGTGCCAAATAAAACGCTTTCACATCGTCAATGGTTTTTGCACCGGGTACTTTCCCAGCATTTAAGTATTGTACGAAAAGTCCATTTTCAGGATCGCTCCACAGTGGACCTTCGTAGAAAT
>CAIQOG010000288.1 GCA_903873355.1 uncultured Bacteroidales bacterium | reverse complement strand
TGCCCTGTACCGCGATATTCCTATTTTTGAGTACTCGCCCCGTAAAGTAAAACAATCTATTACCGGGCATGGTAATGCTTCGAAGGAACAGGTTTCGGCTATGATAAACCGGCTTGTAACTATTGCTGAACAGCCCAAATACTTTGATGCTACCGATGCCGTTGCTGTGGCTTGCTGCCATTATTTTCAGCGTACTGCCGAAGGACCGGCTACCAGTTATACCGGATGGGGGGCGTTTGTAAGCAATAATCCGGGGAGAGTGAAGTGAAGGATGTCGGATGTCGGATGTCGGATGTTGGATGTCGGATGTTGGATGTTGGATGTTGGATGTCGGATGTTGGATGTTGGAATGTTAGATGTTGGATGTTGGATGTTGGATGTTGGAATGTTAGCGAAGGGCCGGCCTGGGTTTTGCTCCTTTTTTAAAAAGTAGCGGTTTTTATTCCTTTGCAAATTTTACCATAGTTTATTGGGGTGCTGATATGATAGGTTTAGAACTTATAAAATCAGTATTCCCGACATTCAACATCCGACATCCGACATAAAAACCCAACACTAGGGCTTTACCCATTTCCCGCTTTCAATTACGTTGTTCTTAAATACGATCTGCCAGGGATAAGTGCCTGAAACAAGGTTTGATGTATTAAGCCGAAGTTGCGTTGCATTTATATTTTCCTCTAAAACAGGCCGGCCCTGCATATCGTACAGGGTAAACGCTGCACCGTTGATCTGCGGACCGGATTGTATATTTAGCTGCTCACGGCCGGGGTTGGGGTAAAGAATGGCACTGGAAATAATGAAATCAGGGTTATGCGGAATACCCGTTACCAATCCCGAGGAATCTACTTTTATCAGTATTATATCTTTTACATTTGTTGCAGGGTTGGTATAATTACAGTAAGTTCCATATAATAAGCAGCCTCCGTCACTTGTTGCCAATATACCACTCATTTCGTAGTATCTATCAAATCCATAAAAATATTGCCAACGTTTATTCAGTTCCGAATCCAGGTTGGTAAGTATAAAATATGACTTCCTGTCAGGTATTTGATTCAGGTTAAAATTAACCGTTCCTCCAACAAAAATATTATTGGTATCGATAAAATCCAGACTTCTGAACCATGCAGGATATGTAATTGTATCCACCATTAAAGGTCCTATTGTGGAATAAGCATAGGCTTGATAGGTTGCATCCAGCTTTTCTAATGCAATAAACTCATTTTCATAAGGAGTAAAAGGGATGTATTTATTGCCTGAAATTAAATACTGGCTATCGTTAAACTTGCGCATAGTTGTATGCAATCCTATATCATTAGTAATAGAATCCTCAAAAGTGATACTGAAATCGTAATCCAATTCGATCATATTATTTAAATATGGACTGCAAACTGGATCAATTCGCCCATTTTCCGGCAAATAGTATCCTGAATGATCAAGTTTCTCCATTATTGAATTACTTATTTGTATGTTAGGTGATTCAAAATGCTTGTAATTAAGAGAATCGCCATTCATAGTGAGCCTAAATATGGAAAGATCAAATGGGTCGTTACTATTAATATTATATAATTGAATATTGCAGATAAGATTGTTAAAGTGATCGACACAATATTTTATATTCATTATTCGATAAGGAACAGAATATCTTTTTTCGTCCAGTATATTGAAATTACTATCAAACCGAATTAGCAAAAATTGGTTCTTGGTAAACATCTCATCGGAAACGGATCCAAGCCCAATAAAATCACCATTTGTATCAGGGAACAAATTATAAATTATATATCTGTCTTTAAGTTCATTAGTTAAAACTAATTCTCCCAGGCAATTGATTTTCAACAACACAGATTTGCCTTTATTTATTGAAAAGGATGAAATAATATAATCACCATTTGGAACCTCAATTGTAGAATATACAATATCATCAAATCCGCTATCGAGATATTTAATAAATGTATCATTCTGTCCTTTTGAACTATAAACACATAGCATAATTAAAACAAATACTACAGCTCCTATTTTTCCTGAAAGTTTCATGTTTACCGATTTAAAGTTTCATATTTTTGTAAATTTATAGAAGGAAATAACCAAAACTACATTGGTTACTTCCTTCCATGATTTTAGTTTGTAATGCTATTATAGCTCACCACCGGGTTCACCATTGTGGGGAGTACCATACTTATAAAATCAGTATTCCCGAAATTCAACATCCGACATCCCCCCCCCCCCCATAGCCGTCAGGCTAAGCCAGATTTATTATTATTTGTAATGGGGTAAGCCTGTTTTTCTTTTGTTCTTTGACACATGTT
>CAIQOG010000287.1 GCA_903873355.1 uncultured Bacteroidales bacterium | reverse complement strand
ATTCCATTGTTTGACAAACTTTTCAGCCTTTTTAAGTACCAGTGTGTTTAATCCACCATTGGAAAGAAAATCATTTAGTTCGCTGTTTGACTTTTCGACTTCAGTGCTAAATTGTTCCCATTTTTCTTTCATAACTTACTGACTGTTTGATTATTGATTGCTATCATTTTCAGCTCATTTTCAAATTCAGCTACAGTCAATTCTTTTGTTGTGATAAGTACCGGAGTTCCATCGCTCACTGTTCCTATTGTGTCAAATACGTCCAATAAATCGGATGTCAGGTAAATAGTATTTGTGCTTGTCTGCTCAATTTTATAGGCTATCATTTTTTCTCACTTCTTATTTTGTCATATTTAATGCTGTATTGCCAAACCCAGGGATTGGTAAATATTTCAGCTATTCCATATTTCTTCATCCAAAGGGAATGAAATGAACCAAGTGCTGTTTCAAAATTAGGAAGGCAAGGTGTTTTGGTTTCTAATTCCAACGAATTAGCATTGTATTTCTGGGGACAATAATTTTTGTAGGTATTGTTCTCGGTGCATTCAATTTCTGAGCATACTGCTTCGCTTTCAGTAATGTCACTAAGTCGTTTAATCTCAATTTTCAGAATTGTTGCAATGATGTCAGCTGCTAATTTTATTTGCTCTCCAAAGCGATAATTACATAGGCTTGTTATGGTGATTTTCTGAATACCATTTGTGTTGCATATTCTTTTACCAAATTGATCAATTTTCCAAGCATTTGGATTGTTGTTTAATATCTTCAATCCTGCTTTGTCGTGAAATAAGGTACATGTATCATGCATTGTATTTGGTTTGAAGGTTTGTAGTTTGTCAATTCTTCTCATTTTTAGTGGTTTAAAGGTCAAATAATTTATTTACATCTATATGTAATTTTTCAACTGTAAAGTCACCAGGGATAATATAAGCTGACACTTCAGCAATGGGATAATTGTATTTTCGTTCAAAGACTTTTAAATAAGAGAGGGTGTTTATTCTGTCTGCAAAGATGCTGGCTTGATTAGAGTCATTAACAGATAACGAAATTTTCACTGTACGGTTTCCGCTTGCTATGAGAATATTTGTCCGATTTGGCATATTGTATATGTATATTTATTGTGAGAGGTTAATTTCTATTTTTTTCTTAAAACTCTAGTTCTATCCATTAATCCCAATTCAGAAATATCGAAAATTTTACCTTTCAATCTTGATGAGGTTGTCCTCAAAGTCGAAGGTTTTATATCTCTAAATAGGATATATTCTTCTTGTCCAACCTCTAGAATGTCAAGTGTTCCTATCACATCAACTTTTGTGACTGGAGTCATAGGTTTTGGTAATTTTGCTTTTGGCATTTTCATCATAATAGTCTATCTTTGTTGTTTATATAAATAATGTAACAATGTCGTATTTTTTTCTTAAAACATACTGCAAAGTTACCTATTTTGTACTAACTTTGCAACGTTTTACGGAATTTAGCAGAACATTCGTTCCGTATTTCAGCCCAAATAAAAATTTCTTGTTATGGAAGTAGCAATAATACAAAGGATTAAGGGATTAATTTCTGAAAAGAATTTAAATATGTCCCAGTTTGCAAATCGGATAGATTGTGAACAAAAAACGGTAAATAATTACCTAAATGGTAAACGCAAGCTAAGTCTTGGATTTGTAGAATCTATTATAATAACTTTTAAGCTTGACGCAAATTGGTTATTATTTGGCACTGAAAATGGCAAAGAAGGAAATGAAATTGGAATAATTGAGGTTGATTATAAAGAAAAATGGATTGAATTATTACAAGAGAATATAGAATTACATAGAAATTTAGCTGAATTCTACAAAGAAACTAAAATTTTGGAAAACGAAACCGGAGGTGCAGTGGCGAATGTGAGGGCTGCAAAAGCAGGATAATTTGCCCAATTAGAAAGCTGGCAATTTCATTGATTAGATCAGGGAAAGTTCGAGATTTTTGGGTATTATAAAAAATCAATGAAGATATTAT
>CAIQOG010000286.1 GCA_903873355.1 uncultured Bacteroidales bacterium | reverse complement strand
TTGAATGAAAATGCAAAAAGGGACAAAATGTTCTATTTTTGAATGAATTTGAAACAAAAATACACTGTCTTTATTTGTTAGTATAATAAAAGTGAATAATAGAGCTTGTAAAGCAAAAATTAATGAACAAAATAAAATATGTAGTGTTTTTGACTTGTTGATTGGATATGAATTTCTACAATTTACATAATTTGAAGTTAAATAAATATTAAATTAGATTATTATTAGTAAATTTGCAGTCGGATTTAACGCGCCTACACAATAACTGATTAATTTTGCCGTACAAATAGCAATTATGAAGAGAAGAACAATCTGGATACTTATCGTTTTAATGGTTCTCACGTTTGTAGGACTAATTCTTTTGCAGGCTCGCTACGTTCGAATTAATGCTGAAATGATTGAAAATCAGTTTAATGAAAACGTTCAACGCAGTTTGTTCCAAACGGTTAGTCTGGTGGAAGAAAATGAAGCACTTGAATATCTTAGCCAAACACTTCAGGGAGTTGACTATAACGAGAATAAAAACAGAGGGCTGAATCTTCAGGCACAGAATATCCGTCTGAAAAGCAATATCGACAGCATGGCCGAAAATCTGAAGTTGACTTCAGAGCAGAAAAATCGTCCTTCAGTTAGATTATCAACCAGTCATGGCAAATCGACCATTCAGGAAACTTCAAAATATCTTCAGGATAGGTTTAAGCAAAATTTCTCGCGCTCAAAAACCATTCTTGATCAGGCTGTGTTTCGTTGGATAAAAGGAATTGACGAAAAGGATATTACCGATCGTGTAAACTTTGAAGAATTGAACAGTATTTTGGAAAAAGTACTTGTGAATAATGGTGTGAATTTGCCATTTACATACTCTGTTGTCGATAAACAGGGAAAAATAATTTATCAATGTCACAAAGAGATACATGCACAAATAATAAACAAGAAGAACAATATTTATACTCAGCGATTTTTCCCAATGGAAGATTCGAACAAAGTGGCTTATCTGCAGGTGAATTTTCCAACCAAGCAAAATTACATTCTGAGTTCAATGAATCTGCTTTTGCCGTCTATTGTACTTATCGTACTGGTGCTTGGAGTGTTTATCGTGGCAATTATCATTATCTTCCGTCAGAAGCAACTGAATAATATGAAAAATGATTTTGTGAATAATATGACTCACGAGTTTAAAACGCCAATTTCTTCAATTTCGCTGGCTTCGCAAATGTTGCAGGACCCGGGCGTGGGTAAAACTCCCGAAACGCTGAAACATATATCCAACGTGATTCGTGACGAAACCAAGAGATTGAGTTTTCAGGTAGAAAAAGTATTGCAAATGGCAATATTCGAGAAAGATAAATCTATTCTGAGGCTAAATGAAATGCGTATCAACCCGCTGATTTCAGAAATAATCAGCAACTTCTCGCTTAAGGTTACAAGCAAAGGCGGAAAGATAACATCGAATCTGAAAGCGACTTATGATGTGGCTCTGATTGACGAAGTGCATTTTACCAACGTGATTTTCAATCTGATGGATAACGCACTAAAATATACCGACAAACCTTTATTACTGACTGTTGAAACCTGGAACGATGTCAAAAATCTGTATATCAGCATTGAAGACAATGGAATCGGAATCAGCAAAGAAGATTTGAAACGTATTTTTGAGAAATTCTACCGGGTACATACCGGTAACCTACACAACGTGAAAGGGTTTGGACTTGGATTGGCTTATGTGAAGAAGATTGTAACTGAGCATAAAGGCACAATAAAAGTAGAAAGTGAACTGAAAATTGGAACTAAATTTATTATTACAATACCAACTTTAAAAAATTAACATTATGACAGACGAAAAAGTAAAAATTTTGCTGTGCGAAGATGATGAAAATCTTGGCATGCTTCTCAGAGAGTATTTGCAAACCAAAGGGTACGATGCAGATTTGCAACCCGATGGCGAAGCCGGTTACAAAGCATTTTCACGCAATAAATACGACTTGTGTGTATTAGACGTGATGATGCCGAAAAAAGATGGATTTGCGCTTGCAGGTGACAT
>CAIQOG010000285.1 GCA_903873355.1 uncultured Bacteroidales bacterium | reverse complement strand
TCGCTGCAAAGTTTGCTGATTCCTGCCCAGTCACCGGCTTTCATCATATCGGCTGGGAAAAGGTTTGAGCCCATCCCCACACAGGTTACGCCTGCATCGAACCAACTTTTCAGATTAGCTTCTTCAGCTTTCACACCACCGGTTACCATCAAATTCGACCAGGGCATTGGAGCTTTCAGCCCTTTTACAAAGCCTGTTCCCAATACATCGCCAGGGAATACTTTACAGATGTCGCAACCTGCTTCCTGAGCAAATCCAACTTCAGTAACCGAACCACATCCGGGTGCATAAGGAATCAAACGGCGGTTTGCCACTTTTGCCACTTCGGGATTGAATAACGGACCAACAATAAAGTTTGCACCCATCTGAATGTAAAGCGTTGCAGTTGGAGCATCCACGATAGAACCAATACCCATAATCATTTCAGGACATTCTTTGGTTGCATATTTCACCAAATCACGGAATACTTCGTGTGCGAAATCACCACGATTAGTGAATTCAAATGCACGAATACCGCCTTCGTAGCACGCTTTAACCACTTTTTTTGATACTTCAATATCGCTATTGTAGAATACAGGAACTATTCCTGTTTCTTTTATAGCTGTCATTACCTGGAGTTTACTGAATCTCATTTTTATGTACAATTTAAAGATTTACAATTTACAATTGAAAGAAAATACTTTCTGCAATTGATTAATTGTTCATTTTGTTCTTTTTAGTAATAAGTGATTGTGTAATAATAGCCAGCAGTTCTTTAGTTTCTTTTTTTAATTCCAAGAGAAGTTCTGGTTTAATTAGTTCTGCATCGGATATGACATCAATCCAATATTCAGTTTCATCAAGTTCTTCTTCAACAATTTTTAGCTTATTGATAAAGTCTTTATCTGATTTAGCTCTACAGGCAGCTCTGTAATTTGCGCCTGGCGAAGTACCTGAACGAACAATTTGTGCTCCAATTGCCCTTCCTGAAATGGTATTAGGCAATTTATCAACCATTTTAATTATTCTTCCTGAAAACTTTCTGAATCTGAGCTTTAATTGATCTGAAGTCATTTTGATTTACCTTTTACAGTCAATTGTCAATTGTACATTTTTAAATTGTACATCTCATTATCTTTGCACTCTTCCGCTTGAGTCACCTCCGCATAACGCTTCAACTTCCTCAATGGAAACAAGATTGAAGTCGCCGTTTACAGTATGTTTCAGTGCAGATGCTGCAACTGCAAATTCCAATGCTTCACCCTGATTGGGTTTTGTCAACAGGCCATGAATAACACCACCTGAGAATGAGTCGCCACCACCAACGCGGTCAATTATCGGATCAATATCGTAACGTTTTGAAGTATAGAATTCTTTTCCATTGTAAATCATCGCTTTCCAACCGTTATGAGTAGCTGAGAATGACTCGCGCAGGGTTGAAATTACATAGTTGAAATCAAATTCCTTAGCCATTTGAGTGAAAATACCTTTGTAGCCTTCAGCATCGGTATGTCCGCCTTCCACATCAGAATCGGGTTTGAAACCAAGGCAAAGTTCAGCATCTTCTTCGTTACCGATACATACATCTACATATTGCATCAAAGGACGCATGATAGATTGCGCTTTTTCTTTAGTCCAGAGTTTTTTGCGGAAATTTAAATCTACAGAAACTGTAACACCATTTCGTTTTGCAGCTTCGCAAGCAAGTTTGGTCAATTCAGCAGCACTGTCTGATATAGCTGGAGTAATTCCCGACCAGTGAAACCAGTCTGCACCTTTCATGATAGCATCAAAATCGAAATCTGAAGCTTTTGCCTCTGCAATTGCAGAATTTGCACGGTCGTAAATAACCTTACTTGGGCGCATGGATGCTCCGGTTTCGAGATAGTAGATACCCACACGATCGCCACCACGTGCAATAAAATCAGTTTTAACCCCATATTTGCGTAATGCATTTACGGCAGATTGACCTATTTCGTGTTTTGGTAATTTTGATACAAAATAAGCTTCATGACCGTAGTTTGCACAGCTCACAGCAACATTTGCTTCTCCTCCTCCATATACAACATCAAATACATCCGATTGAACAAAACGGGTGTTTCCCGGAGTTGAAAGACGGAGCATAATTTCTCCTAATGTTACAATTTTTTTACTCATTGTTGTCATTCTGTTAGTAATTTTTGTCAGTTTTTTAATTGGTTGACCAAAAGTACTGCTTTTTCTTCAAATTCAAACCAAATTTCATTCTTTTTTAGTACAAAATTGTACAATCTGAATGAAATCAATGTTGAAAAATATAGAATTGTATTTTAATACTTAAAAATTGAAGAAATTCTTAGCGTTATAATAACTGATATTCTCAACCATTTTGCCAATGAATTCCATTTCCTGATGAGGCAATAAACCCATTTCCACATCATTACCAATCAAATCACATAATGTACGACGGAAATACTCGTGACGCGGGTAGGAGAGGAAGCTTCGTGAATCGGTAAGCATACCAACGAAACGGCTCAGCAAACCAAGAACAGAAAGTGAGTTCATTTGTTTTTCCATACCGTCTTTCTGATCGAGGAACCACCAACCCGAACCAAACTGGATTTTTCCTGCTACAGTTCCATCCTGGAAGTTACCAATCATGGTTGCAATCATTTCATTATCAGCAGGATTCAGATTATATAATATAGTTTTAGTCAGCTTGTTTTGTGAATCCAAACGATTTAAGAATTTAGATAATGCTTTTGCAGTATTAAAAGTTCCGATAGAGTCAAAACCAATATCAGCACCTAACTTATTGAATAAACGGGTATTGTTATTACGAATTGTTCCGTAGTGAAATTGTTGTGTCCAACCTTTTTCCCAATCCATTTCGGCAAAAATAACCATCATGGCCGACTTGAATTTCAGAATTTCTTCATGAGTAAGTTCTTTGCCACCAAATACTTTATTGAAAATAGCTTTGATTTCAGCTTCGGTGTAATTTTCTGCATAAAATTCTTCAATTCCGTGGTCGGAAAGTTTACAACCCTGCTCGGCAAAGAAATCCTGACGTTTGCGAAGTGCCTGAATCATATCGTCGAAACTGGATATATGAATTCCTGAAATATCCGATAACTGTTCAACATAGGTGCGGAAGTTTGCAGGAACTTCTACCGCCATTGCTTTGTCAGGACGCCAGGTTGGCAGCATTTTTACCTCAAAACCATCCTGACGGGTTTTGATATGATGTTCAAGTGTATCAATCGGATCGTCTGTTGTACAAACGGCTTCAACACGGTATTTACGCATTAAGTTACGTGCTGTGTATTCAGGAGTCTGTAGTTTTGCAGTGCATTCCTCGTAAATTTCACGGGCAGTTTTGGGTGAAAGAAGTTTTTCAATACCAAAAGCAGTTTTCAGTTCCAGGTGAGTCCAGTGATACAGTGGGTTACGCATGGTATAAGGCACTGTTTCAGCCCATTTTTCAAACTTTTCCCAATCGCTGGTGTCTTTTCCGGTGCAAAAACGTTCGTCTACGCCATTGGTGCGCATGGCACGCCATTTATAATGGTCGCCACCCAACCAGGCTTCAGTAATTGTTTTAAACTGATGGTCATTTGCCACCATCGATGGTACTAAATGACAGTGATAGTCAATAATTGGCTGAGGAGCTGCATGTTCGTGATACAGTTTTTGAGCTGTTTCTGTTTGCAAAACGAAATTTTTGTCTAAAAAGTTTTTCATGGTGCTTTATTTTTCGGTTGAATATTTAACTTTAGGAGCTGCGATTTTCAATCAGAAACATTTCATTTTTATTCAAAAATAAATAATAAATTGTATAAAATTACTGTTTTTACTTTTTCCGGGTAGATGTGTTTATTGAAAAATCCAAATCATTCAAATTTTACGATATACTCAAATCACATAAAATCAGCACTTTATTCAGTTATTTGATGGAAAAGTGTTTTTCCGTGTTCGCCCACGAAGATACAAATAATTTTAGATACACGAAACATCTCACCCTTTTTTCAATAATAAAAATGACATATTGTGTGCGGACACGGAGTGATGTTTTTTAAATGGGGCTAATGTAATATAAAATTATCATTAAAATAAAAAACCACAGAGAATTATTCTGTGGTTTTTTGAGTTTGAAAAGTCTAACTTAACCAGGTTACTTTACAATCAATTTTTTGGTAATATTTGATGTGCCTGATTTCACATTTATCAGGTAGGTACCTCCCTGTGGCATAAATTCAGGATTAATCTGAATTGTCGACTGAACAGCATAGTTACGCTCAAACAACTGCTGACCCTGCAGACTGGAAATGCTTATAAGCACTTCTTTTTCGGTATAACCTGAAAGACCAATACGGATAGGTTGTGAATTAGAAACAACATTGAAAACATTTACATTTCTGTTATTTTCTGAAATACCTGTAACTCCTGTGCCTCCAACTGTTAATGTTCGACTTGCCTGAGCACTGTTATATAATACATCACCTGCCTGTGTAGCTGTAATTAAGGTTGTACCATTTCCTACAATGTGAATTTTTCCATTGACAATAGTTGCCACACTTGGATCTGAACTGGTATAAGTAATTGGATATGAACCAGAAGGTATAACTTTTTTCCATTCATTTACAAAGAAATCACCCATCCATTTTTGAATACTTGGGTCGGTAGAACTACCAGTTGGAGTATGAGCTGCTCCCGGAATAATATGCAATTCATTTGTAACACCCGCGGCAGTCATAGCAGCAGCAAGATCAATACTATTCTGAACAGGTATAGTAGTATCAGCATCACCATGTACAAGTACAGCAGGAATTGGGTTTGCTGCAAGATATGGATAACACCAGGCTCTCATTTCTACTTCCTGTCCTCCCCATAAAATACCGGTGGCAATCAATCCGGTTTTGTCCCACGGTTTAGTTTTGTAGGCAGTTTCGGGTGCAGTTGTTGCAGTTGGATCCGGACCATCAAATTCGGCTGCTGTTCCTGAAATTCGTCCACCTGCAGAACCACCTGCAAAGAATAGATAATTTGGATTAATTTTATAGGTTGCAGCATTAGCTCTTACCCAATCTAATGCAGTATTAGCATCGCGTGCTCCATCCTGAAGGGCAGGGAATTCATCAGCCTGTGTTGGCATATCAGCTGCAGCTCTCAGTCGGTAATCGATAGAGATACAAACATAACCGCGTTTTGCAAAAGCAGTAGAATAGGTTACAATGTAGCCCTGAGTTCTTACTGAACCGGTACGGAAGCCACCACCATGCATCCATATAATACAAGGTCTGTCGGTAGATACATCACCCGTTGGTTGATATATATCGCAACTCAAATCCTGAACAACACCTTTATAATTGGTAACAGTTGCAAATTTCACTCCTGAAGTTACAGTAACAGCTGCGAAACGTGTAGTA
>CAIQOG010000284.1 GCA_903873355.1 uncultured Bacteroidales bacterium | reverse complement strand
GTGAGTTGAACCATAACCCTGATTGTATAATTCTACAACCTTCATTTTCTCTGAATAAATGTGTTTCAGATTCTTTCGTTTAATTTTTTCCATAAAAATACCCCAAAAGTTATTTGTCTAACTTTTGGGGTACAGTTCATAGCCGGCCTTTTGTTGCAAAAAATCAAAATCTATATAATCAAAAATCAAAATTTTAAACCGATGGTAAATACCAGATTGTTGGACATCGTGTTTACGTTGGCAGGTTTAACTTTGAGATTATCCGAATTTGTTTCAGTTGGAAAACGATTTTGCATAATTGTCAGTAAGTCACCTGCAAATGAATTATAAGCATAGAAAGTCTCATTTACAGTTTTATTTACATAAGCCAAATCCATATAACAGTTTGATTCACGATAACCAATTCCTGCACTGATAAAGTTGGTTTGATTATTTATAAAATAGTGTACATCGGTTCTGGTTGTGTTGGGTTGCAACAATAAATCTGCCAAAGGATTTGTTCCGGCTGACATATTTGCATATCCGAGTCTTATTGCCAAATTGGGTGTGTATTTATATTCTAGTCCTATTTTAATTGTCTGAACATCTTTAAGGACTGATTTCATACCCGCATTTTCAGAGTCGAATTTTGTTTTACTATAATCTTGATTATCCAATTTGTCAATATAATTTGTAGATGTGCTTAAATCACGTACATATTCAGCACTAATCAATCCTTTTTTGCCAAGAATAAATGCAGCACTGGCATTAATTTTCCAGGGTGTGGCCATTAAATATGTTTTTGTGAATGATGGTGTGTCGAAATTACCGCTAAGTGTACTTGTTGTTGATGTGCTTTTTGTTGTATAGTCGATATAATAATCCATATTTGCAGAATTAGTGTCGCTTAAATCATAAACTGTTGGTGAGTGTACTGCAAAACCGAGTCTGAACATATCAACCGGTCGGTAAATTAACCCCATATTTAAATTAAATCCAACGCCGGTAGTTGCTAATGAGCTGCTTAAAGTCATTCCCCGGTTATTTCCAAAATACTCTTTGTACTGACTGTTCATGCTGTAATTTATCGATTGAAAATTTGCATTAATTCCAATAAACAGTTTATTGCTGTAATTTCCTGCCCAACCTATTGAATATTCGTCTATCGAACCTCTTTCCTGCACGCTGAATGAAGGCGAAACTAATTGTCCGGTCAACAAGGAAGAAGACCAGGAACTTATTGAGTCCTTGCTGCCGGGACTAATAGGACTGACCGTTTCGTCTATTACATGACTATTAGAACCAATTACTGAAATCCATGGAACATCACCGTTGTTATACGGATCGTAACGATAATCAGAACTACTCAAATCTCCGCCTTTAATATTTCCGGTGAAATAGCTCATGTAATCGGTGATAGATGATGCTGAATTTTTGGTGTTAATTGTTGAATTACGATCAAAACACTTTAAGCGGTTGTAACTAAATGACCAGTTTGAACTTAATAATCCTGTATTTCCTGTTTCACTTCTGTAAGTAGGTTTAGCCAATATATAAGAGAAATTGTTGAATCCAAGATTTAATAAATTATCATTGGCACTTGTTCCGTTCCAGTCAGAGCTGCTGGATTGGTACATTAAATTCATCGTTCCGGTAATTTCAGAACTTCTGTATATAGCCAAACCACCAGGATTGTCTTTTATGGCTGAAGCATCGCCACCTAATGCACCAAACGCACCGGCCATTCCCATGTACCTAGCAGTACCAATTATATCCGGCTGAATTAATTTTTGTGCATCAAATTCTGTCTGTGCTAACAAGAATGTTCCATAAATCAGAGCAATCAGTGCTAATATCATCTTTTTCATATTCGTCAAATTTAAATGTAAAAAACCGGAATCATATTTGTTCCTTAAAAATTATCTTCTGCCTCCACTGTTGGAACTGCTTGATGATCGACTTCCACCACCCGAACTGCTATTTCCGGAACTTGAACTTGAGTTTCCGTTACTGTATGAAGAACTGCTTCCGCTGGAATAAGAAGAGGAACTTGGTGTTGAATAAGTTGGGGTGCTACGCGTAACGCTTGATTGAGAATTTCCTGAAGAATAATTTCCCCTCGAAGGTGAGGTTGTTGTTCCTGAAGAACGAGTGATTGTCGGATTTGTATTTCTGAAACTTGAAACCGTAGAGGAGCTATTATTATCACGCGACGTGTAGTTTCCGCTTGTTGGAACACTGTTTGAAGTCGCTGTATAAGTTCTCGGGCTTGTATTGATATTCATTCCCGAAGTTGTTGAAGAACGGGTAGTGGAATTATAATTTGAATAACTATTACCGGGGTTTGAATTGCTTATACCGCGATTAGTTGTATTTCTAACCACTCCGATTCCATTTGAAGGATTCGACACAAATCTTGTACCAGAGTTTGAAGTTGTACGTGTTATTGATCCATTGTTTGCCCCAGAACCGCTTACCATTGTGTACTGGTTACGCGAACTAATCAAACCACCAGAATTCACAGTGGCAGAACTGCTTCCTGCGGCTGATCTTGTACCACCTAATCGTCCGCTGTTGTCGGTTGAATAATTGGATGAAGTACGTCTTGTGCCTTCATTATAGTTCTTCCTGATATTGCCCGATAAACCTCCATAATAGCCTCCATTTCCATAGAATCCCCCATAACCCCCGTAGCCATAATATCCGGAGTATACGTATGGATCCCAGTAATTTCCATATCCGTACATTCCTCCATAACCATAGAAGCTGTCGTAACCATACCAGTTGTTATACATTCCACCAAAACCATAATATGGTGAATTCCACCCATGTCCCCAGCTACCAAAGCCATAACCGTATCCATATGGATTAATACTATAATTCCACCAGTAAGGGTTTGTCCATGTCGGGGTTACGTAAGCATAAGAATCATCAACATAGACATTCCAGTCACTACTATTGAGGAAATAAATATCGTTATATCTGGGGTCGCCAATGAAAATGGTATATTTAGGGTTATGAAATCTTCGGATACGTTCTGCATATTCTTTGTCCGATTCACTTCCGTTAAAACCGTTCAGATAATGCCCACTTTCCTGATTTTCATAATTATCATTCTCAATATTTGCTGTTCCTTCGGAATAAATCGTATCGTGTAAATACACCGGATTTGTTCGACCATCATAGGATTTTATATCAAAATTACCGGAATGAATTGCATAACCATCAGGTGACTTACCATCGGCAAAAACCGTATCTCTGATTATAGTCGGATACTTTACCTGTCTTTCTTTAAAAACAATTTCCTTTGTACCATTTTTATAATTCGGACGAGGGCTATTATTTATGTGTTTTTCAGGAGCTTTGTTGGAATTTGTTTTCATTATAGTAGCCTGAATGGACGGTGTAAAGTAAA
Source organism: uncultured Bacteroidales bacterium (assembly GCA_903873355.1). The sequence goes on along the minus strand of CAIQOG010000284.1, from coordinate 3,441 downwards.
CGTCATCAATAATTTCGTTTTGATTTTGACCTGTTAATATAAGTGGGATTGCCAAAGTCAATAAGCTTAGTAATGTGAAGTGTTTCATGATATTATCTCCTATTTTTAATTGGTCTTTCTAGTGATTTTTTTCTTTTTGTAAATATGCAAGAATCGTGCCATTGAAAGATAATTCAAATTATCAACAATCCTTGATTATCGTATCAAAATTTGTATATTTGCATATTCAAAAATAACGCATTTTTTCGTACAAATAAAATCTTTGTATAAAGCAAGTTATTATTTTCATTTAATTGGTTGTTTATAGTAAAACATTAACGTAGTTGATTATTATGAATTATTTCGAAGTCCGTTTTTTTATTGAGCCTTTCGAGGAATATATTTCAGATTTGTTAGTCGAAGAGCTTGGTGAGATAGGTTTTGAGAGTTTTTCAAACTCAGAGGAAACCCTGAATGCCTATATTACTGAAAATCATTTTCTTGAATCGAAACTAAAAGTCTTGTTGGATGATTTTCCTTTCGAAGCCAATATCAACTATACATTTTCAAAAATTGAATCAAAAAACTGGAATGAGGAATGGGAAAAATACTATTTTGAACCAATAGTTATTGGTGATGAATGTGTTATACATAGCACATTTCACAAAAACGTTCCCAAAACAAAATATGATATTGTCATTGACCCCAAAATGGCTTTTGGTACAGGTCATCACGAAACCACAAGTCTGGTTATTGCAGAGATTTTAAAAATGAATCTTGCAGGTAGAATACTCCTCGATATGGGTTGTGGTACTGCTGTTCTTGCTATTCTAGCTTCAATGAAAGGGGCTGAAAGAATAACTGCAATTGATATTGATACCTGGTGTACTGAAAATTCTGTGGAAAATATATCAAACAATAAAATCAGTAATATAAATGTTAAACTGGGAGGAGCGGAATTGCTTGACGGGTTACATTTTGATATTATCTTAGCCAATATTAACCGCAATATTTTGCTGGCTGATATGGAAAGTTATGCTTCATGTCTGAGTGTTGGTGGAGAACTATTTATGAGCGGATTCTATAAGGAGGATATTCCTATCATTGAAGCAGAAGCCAACAGAAACGGATTGAGATTGACTGAATTTCATGAAAAGAATAATTGGGTGGTTGTCAGGACAATAAAACAATAATAAAAAAATCCGGTGAAGTTGAATTCACCGGATTTTTTATTAATACTGTTCCTTTTCACTCGGAAAATCACCTGATTTCACATCTTCAACATAATGCTCAATAGCCTCATTCATTATGTTTTGGATATTTGCATAACGACGTAAGAATCGTGGTGAAAAGTCCTGTGTGAGACCAAGCATATCGTGCAGAACCAGTACTTGTCCATCAACTCCGCCACCTGCACCAATCCCGATAACAGGAATAGTAAGTTCAGCAGCAACTTGTTGAGCCAGTTTTGCAGGGATTTTTTCAAGTACTAAAGCGAAACAGCCTGCTTCTTCAAGTAAATGAGCATCTTTAATGAGTTTCTCTGCTTCGGCTTCCTCTTTTGCACGTACTGTATATGAACCATATTTATTAATGGATTGAGGCATTAATCCCAAATGCCCCATTACAGGAATTCCGGCGGTTAGAATTCGTTTAACCGATTCCAGAACTTCCTCACCACCCTCAAGTTTGAGGCAATCGCAATGTGTTTCTTTCATTATCCGAATGGCTGATGCAAGTGCTTCTTTTGAATTACCTTGGTAACTACCAAAAGGCATGTCGACAACCACTAAAGCACGTTTGACACCACGAACTACCGATTTCCCGAAAAAAATCATTTGATCCAGCGTAATTGGAAGGGTTGTTGTGTTTCCGCACATTACATTTGAAGCAGAATCCCCAACTAATATAATATCTATTCCGGCTTTATCCACTATGTTTCCCATTGTAAAATCATAAGCTGTGAGCATGCTTATTTTTTCACCACGTTTTTTCATTTCCATCAATCGGTGAGTAGTAACTCTACGGGAATCTTCACTGTGTATTGACATAGGTGTTTTGCTTTATATTATGCCGACAAAGATAGACATTTATATTTTTAATCCGCCGTTTTAACATTATTTTAATTATTTGTAAATGATTTAGGTTCAGATAATCAAGCTGTTGAAAATTATTTTAGTTGATTTATTGCTTAATGTCTAATGATTTTTTATCATTTTCGTATTTTAGCTTATCTTTGCAACCTGATAGTTTTAATTTCTATCATAATCAACTCGGATAATGAAAGAAAAATTTAATTCTTTATTAAACTCAGATGTTTTTTCACATCTTACCACATTGAAATACCTCCCAAGATGGGTTGTGCTACTGTTTGATATTTTTTTATGCTTATTATCGTATTATATTGCATATAACATAACACTCAGTATTTATAAAGAAATTCCTGATGAAAGATTCCTTTCTGTTTTTCAACGTGTAGGATTTATCATAGGATTTCAAATAGTCTTTTTCTGGTTGTTTCACACTTATTCCGGAGTTCTCAGGTATTCCGGTTATGTTGATGCTTCAAAATTGTTACTTGCTGTTATTTCTAATGTGATATTTGTTTCGTTAATAAATTTCGTTGTTTATTTTTTTAGTGGTTATGTAGGTTTCTATTATTCGGCTTTAGCTTTCTATGCTGTTTTGGCATTTTTGCAACTTTTTATTCTTCGTTTAACCGTTAAAATATTATATGATTACTTTAGTCAAAATTCAGGTCAGATAATTCCTGTAATGATTTATGGTTCTCAGTCTGCAGCTATTGGAATTGCTAAAATGTTAAGAACTACACCTGAGAATAAATATAAGTTGGTTGGTTTTATCGATGATGACAAAAGTGCAACTGAAAAAGTAATAATGGGAGTGAAAGTGTATCGGCTGAATGAAGAAGTTGTTAAAAAAATAGTTATTGTTAAAGCAAAAGCTATCATTGTTTCCCCACTTAAAATGACACAGATTAATCCTAATACCGATTTGGATATTTTTTTAAACAATAATCTTTCTGTGTTGACATCTCCACCTATGAGTATCTGGCAAAACGATATGCCTTCTATTAAGCAAATCAAATCCATTCAGATAGAAGATTTACTGGAAAGACCTAAAATAGATATTTCGAATGAAAATATTGCAAAGCAACTTAAATCTAAAGTTGTTTTAGTAACCGGTGCTGCCGGATCAATAGGTAGTGAAATTGTTCGTCAGGTAATTCAATACGGACCTCAATTGTTAATTCTTTTAGATCAGGCTGAATCACCAATGCATAGTTTAAAACTGGAATTGGAAGAACAATATCTAAACCAAAATTTCAGTGCTTTCTTAGGTGATGTTAGAAACAAAGAACGTATGGAATACATGATTGATTTGTACAGACCTGATATAATATATCATGCAGCTGCATACAAGCATGTGCCATTGATGGAG
>CAIQOG010000283.1 GCA_903873355.1 uncultured Bacteroidales bacterium | reverse complement strand
TTTGAAACCCTTATACAGCATAAGGTTTGAAAAATAAATGAAAGTCGGGTCTACCCGATGCCCTACCCGATAAGATAGTCTTGTGGCATGATACAAGTAATAACCATCACTACAGATCAACTACAAATGTTGATCGAACAATCTGTTCGGAAAATGTTTGACGAACAAAACACTAACCCAAAAACCGAACAGAACGAACTTCTGGGATTCGATGAAGCTGCCAAGTTCCTAGGAATTGCCAAGCAGACACTTTATGGGTACACCTCTAAACGCTTAATCACCTTTATTAAACGAGGCGGTAAGAAAATCTTATTCCGACGTTCCGATTTGAATGCTTATCTGCTCGAAGGTAAGAAGCCATCCATTACTGAAATTAAACACAACTTAATGAATGACTAACCTATGGAAAAATTCGATAAACTGAGTTGGCCGAACGCATTTCAATTGTTTAATACCCAAGTTGTGATCACTGCGGAGAGGTACGAGAAAAACTTCCAATACCACGAGAATGCAAAGAAAGCTAACATGAACCCAATGGAGTTGGATAAGATTTTCAAGAGGCTTTGTGCTTCGCTTTACCATGTGGAACTGCTCCAAAAAATCGCGAAAATGCCTCCAGTATATGCGAATATTATGGAAGGTATTGATAGACGTCTGTTTGAAGAGGCCCGTATTAATGGAATACCTGATAGTTATTCCATCAATGCCGACATAACCGAAAGCAGATTGACACGATTGAATTTATTCCCCTTAAACAGATAGAACTCATCCCCTACCCTCAAGTGCAGCAATCAAATACGGAAAAACGAAAGGTGGATGCCCAGCATGATAATATTCTAAACAAACTATTATCAACGCAACAGGTTATTCGGGATAATAAAGGAAACCTGATTGAGTTTCCGAGACCTGTATTGTCGCAAAATGGAAATGCCGTGATTTATCCCCGAACGATTAATATTATTCAGGGAAAATCAGGGGTTCATAAATCGCGCTTGGTAGAAAGCATGTGCTCGTGCTTGCTGAACAAGGAAGAGCATACCCCGAATTCAATGGGTTTCGAGAAGGTTCCATATAATAAATACGTGATCGCGTATGTTGATACCGAACGAAACCTTACCGAGCAATTTCCATCTGCAATACAGCGGATACTGCTTCATGCCGGGTATGAGATTGAGAGCGACCCGGAAGGGTTTGAATACACTTCGCTTCAGGAGTTTGACCGAAACGAAAGGCTCGATGCGCTTATTATTTACATCGAGAATTTAAGCGAAAGCTACCCGAACAAGAATATTATCGTGGTGCTCGATGTAATCAGTGATTGTCTGCTAAATTTCAACGACACCTCGGAGAGTATGCGGTTAATTGATTTCCTGAACCAGACTATTAACAGGCTTGATGTAACGTTCCTGTGCATTATCCATGAGAATCCCGGTTCTGTGGATAAGGCACGGGGACATTTGGGTACGGAATTAAATAATAAATCAAGCACGGTTATTCAAATTGGATATGAGAAGGATAAAATGATGAATAATACCGACCTCATAAAAATCAACTACTTGAAATGCCGCTCATCGAAACGTCACGAACCGTTTTATGTGCAATTTTCGCAGGAGAATAAGATTCTGGAATTGGCTCCCAATGAGGTTATCCGCAGTTTAACGGAAAGCCGACAACATAAGGCTCCTATGGAAAAATTGTTGGAAGTTCTGCCTAGAATCCTTCTCAGACCGATGCAAAAGTCGGAACTCTTAAAACAGCTCACCGACAAATTTGATTGCGGGGAAAGGGTTATTGAAGATCGGCTAAAGTCGATACTGGAAGATGATTTAACCATTACCGACCCTGTTGGAAAAACCTATAAACTTAAAAAAGCGAATGAGCGTAGTGTTTCCTACAATTTGGAACTGATTGAGGAAATGGACCCAAACGACAAGTTTAAAGAGGATTATCCGTTTTAGATAAATTCCTCTCAAACGTAATTGCAGTAATGCCATTGATCTATTTGGTCGATGGCATTTTTGTTTATGCAAATATTCGCAAACCTTGCTTGCAGTTTGCAGACCCCTATATGAGCATGGTGCAAACTGCAAAGGTCATAATATCTGTTGCCTTTATATGGCTTTCGCTTTCCTACGCATTGGTTTCGGTTTCGATTTTACAGGTTCCGGACTGTTTTCGCTTTCCTTTTTGAACGTGTTCGGTATGCATTTATATGCTTTTCGCGTTAAAATTCATGGGTGCCTGTTTGTGCTTTATTTTTACATGAAACATAGCATTGACGGGCGTTGTGATTTTTAATCGAGGTGTTTTCGCGTTAATTTCACAAGATTTCGCTTTCATTTAAACGTTGTTTCGCTTTCTTTTCTCGTGTTCATTTCAGAACAATTGCTAATGCAATTAACTCAATAATTATTACGAATGGAATTCCAACGCATGGCACAGTTATTTCCATTAGAAGCTCATTGTCTTTTTGAATAGAATTTATTCCTACGTTTGTAAATAATTAAATTCAAATTGAAGTACGTGAGCCATAATAAAGATATTAGCTAACTTGGTTCCGGAATTTAACATTTTAAATAAACCGAAATAATGGGAGAAATTTCAGTACAACTAATTCGAAAAATTCACAAATGCAATATTTGTAAAACTATTATTGGCTATGAAAAGTTTGCCGCAAATGCACATGGTCAACAAAATGCAAAGTACCTATTGGTTTCAGAGGCTCCGGGTAAAGAAAGTTTAATAAGAGAGCAGTATTGGACTGGCCAAGGGGGGCAAATTTTACGCTCTTGCACAGCAGAAGCCAATACCACATTGGAAAAACTATTTTATTTGACAGATATTGTGAAATGCTGGCCGAATGAAAATGGGGAAAACAGAACGCCAATAGAAAGTGAAATTCAGAACTGCTCGCATTTTCTTACGAAGGAAATCGAAGAACTAAAACCAGTTTTGATTTTATCATTTGGTAAGCCCGCATCGGAATTTCTTCTAAATCGAAAGGTACAGCTTAAATTAGAACACGGAACGTTGCATCAATATAATGAAGCGACAAGAATTTTAGTGCTTTTACATCCGACCGGAATAGACAGGCAAATGGATAGAACTACTTATAAAAACCAATTAATATCATTGTT
>CAIQOG010000282.1 GCA_903873355.1 uncultured Bacteroidales bacterium | reverse complement strand
TGCTTTTTTCTTAAAAGCTTCTTCTACAGCATTAAATCTTAATGATGACATAATTACTTTATTGAGGGTTATTTTTTAATATATTTTTTTATTTGTTGTCTTTGAGATTGCGTTATGATATTAATCCAATGCAAAAATAATAATTCTGATACTTTAAATTATAGGAAATATTTTCTTTGTGGAAATAAATCATTATTACTTTTATATTGATATTTATTCTGTGTTATTGATTATAAATTGAAAGATATTATATATTAAATGTTTTAATCTTATTATTTTGAGGAGAATATTAATACTAATAAAATTGAACACAAAACACGTTTTATTTAAATACTGTTAATCGAATATGGTGTAAGCTGTTTCACCGTGTTGGGTTTCATCCAAGCCGATAGCTTCATGGATATCATTGGCACGAACTCCAATCCATTTCTCGGTTAGTTTGAACAGCCCGTAAGTGCCCAATCCAGAGAATAAAATGGTAACTCCGGCTGCCAAAAACTGAATCCATAATTGATGCCAGTTGCCATAAGCAGCACCGCTGTATGCAGCCTGAACCAAAGGAGTTGCCAGAACACCTGTCATGATAGTACCAATCAAACCACCAATGCCATGAACTCCAAATGCATCGAGTGAATCGTCGTAGCCAAGTTTTGGTTTTACATAAGCCACCATGCAAAAACAAATTAATGAAGATAAAACACCGATAATCAGCGCTCCGTTAACATCCACAAAGCCGGCTGCTGGTGTAATAGTGGCAAGTCCGGCAATTGCACCTGTACTGATACCAACAACTGTTGGACGTTTGTCGATAATCCAGTCGAGAAGCACCCATGTGAGAGCTGCTGTTGCACCGGCAATGTGTGTTACCAGCATAGCGTTTCCGGCAAGTCCATCCGCTGCCAGTCCACTTCCGGCATTGAATCCAAACCAACCTACCCAAAGCATGCCGGCACCAATTGCTACATACGTAATATTGTGGGCAGGTATGGCGTGCCCTTTATAATCACGGCGTGTTCCCAGCATAATTGCAGTAACAATGGCAGCTACACCTGCATTGATGTGAACGACGATACCGCCTGCAAAATCAAGAACACCAAGTTTATATAACCAACCATCAGTTGACCATATCCAGTGTGCCACAGGATTGTAAATGAAAACGGCCCACAACAAAGAGAAAATTAAAAATCCTTTGAAATGAATACGTTCTGCAAACGCACCGATAATAAGTGCTGGTGTAATAATGGCAAACATGCACTGGTATGTGATAAATACAACATGTGGTATAGTTCCGATTGCCTTTCCGTCGATTCCTGTTTGTGAATGTGAAATGAAGTAAGGGCTTAAATCAGTTATTTTTATGTTGTGAAGGAAAGCCCAGTCAAACCCACCTATATAAGGTTTTAAAGCTTCAATTGAGTTACTTCCAAATGCGTTGCTATAACCGAATATTACCCATTCAACACTGATGGCTGCTACCAGAATAAAAACCTGCATGAAAACATTCAATACGTTTTTTCGACGAACCAAACCGCCATAAAATAAAGCAAGTCCCGGAATAGACATAAAGAGGACTAATGCCGTAGCTACAATAATCCAGGCGGTATCGCCGGCATCAACTTTTGGTGCTGCCGCAACTGCTGTTCCGACAGTTTGTGCATTAACTGCTGAGCCGAATGCTGCGCAAAGGGCTAAAAAGGAAACGATGTATTTTTTCATTTGATTGTTTCAAATCTAAATTGTTACTGATTGGTTATTTGTTGTATAAAGCGTCAGATCCCGATTCTTTGGTTCGAATGCGGAATGTTTCCTGTATGTCGGAAACAAAGATTTTTCCATCACCGGTATCACCTGTCCATGCCGAATTTAAAATAGCATTTACAGTTTTTTCCATGTTGATGTCCCTGACTACAATCGAAATCATTCTGCGTTGAATGTATCCCGATCTGAATACTTGACCGCGAACTACCTGTTCTTCGGTCGATTTGCCCAATCCTGTGATGTCCCAATAAGAAAACCACTCGATTCCTACATCGTACAAGGCTTGCTTGACATCCTCAAATTTAGATTTGCGAATAATCGCTTCGATTTTTTTCATTTGTCCTGTCTTTTTGTTTTATTGTTTTGGTGATATTTAATTACATTAAATTCTGTAATTTGGTCAGATTTTAGCAAAATGTAAAGGAAAACCGAGAGATTCTGACTTTCTGAAAATTTTCGCAAAAGTACAATAAATATTTATGAGAGCAAACATTTTGAAAGAGAAAATCAGATAATAAAAGAAAATAGATATTATTCCAGATAAATTTATATTTAAAAATTGAAAAAATTGAAGAATAACTATCATTATTACAAAAAAACAAACAGACCATTTCTCACGAAATAGTCTGCTTAAACAATAAAACTAAAAAAACACACGATTAGCATGCATTAGGCTAATCGCGTTTGGGGATTGATTATATTAATCGAATGTGGTATACGCTGTTTCGCCGTGTTGAGTTTCATCGAGACCAACTGCTTCCTGCTTGTCGGAAACGCGAACACCAATCAATTTATCGGTAAGTTTGAACAAAATAAAAGTTCCGATTCCTGAGAAAATTATGGTTGTGCCTACTGCAAGGAGTTGTACCCATAGTTGATGCCAGTTGCCAAAAATTGCACCACTGTAAGCTGTTTGTACAAGTGGAGTAGCTAAAACACCGGTAAGGATAGCTCCGAGTATACCCCCAATTCCGTGAACACCAAATGCATCGAGCGAATCATCATATCCAAGTTTAGGTTTTACATAGGCCACCATGCAGAAACAAACTAATGAAACTGCGATACCAATAATTAATGCACCACCAACTCCTACGAAACCCGCAGCCGGTGTAATAGCTACCAGGCCACCAACTGCTCCGGTGCTAATACCAACCACAGTTGGACGATGATCAATAATCCAGTCGAGCAAAGCCCATGTAATTGCAGCTGCAGCAGCAGCTATGTGAGTTACCATAAGTGCGTTGGCTGCCAAACCATCAGCGGCTAAGCCACTTCCTGCATTGAAACCAAACCAACCCACCCAGAGTAAACCGGCACCCATAACCACATAGGTGATATTATGAGGTGGTAGAGCATGTTCTTTATAATCCCGACGTTTTCCAAGCATAATAGCAGTAACAATAGCTGCTATACCTGCATTTATATGAACTACAGTTCCACCTGCAAAGTCGAGTGCACCAAGTTTAAACAACCATCCATCAGCCGACCAAACCCAGTGTGCAACCGGATTGTAAATGAATAATGACCAAAGAATTGAGAAAACAACAAAACCTTTGAAGTTGATACGCTCAGCAAATGCGCCGATAATCAGGGCTGGTGTGATAACAGCAAACATACATTGGAACATGATGAAAATAATATGTGGAATCGTTCCAACCTGTGCCCCGTTAGCTGCAAGTTGCGAATGTGATATAAAGTACGGACTTAAATCACTTACTTTAATATTGTTCAAAAATGCCCAGTCGAAGCCACCGATATATGGTTTCAGGAAGTCAACTGAATTCGTTCCAAAAGCATTGCTATAACCAATGACTACCCATTCAATGGTAATAACACCAACAAGAAAAAATATCTGCATAAAAACATTCAGAACGTTTTTTCGGCGAACCAAACCACCATAAAACAAGGCAAGTCCGGGAATTGACATTAAAAGAACAAATGCCGTGGCAACTATCATCCAGGATGTGTCGCCTGCATCTACTTTAGGGGCTGTGCTGGTTTGTGCAGAGAGTGTTGTGCTGAAAAAACCAAGCAATGCTACGAGGGATATAAAATACTTTTTCATTTTAATTTTCTTACTTTTTAGTTTTACGTTTGTGTTATTTGTTGAAAAGTGCGTCAGGTCCTGATTCTTTTGTGCGAATTCGGAAAGTTTCCTGAATGTCGGAAACGAAAAGTTTTCCATCGCCTGTTTCGCCTGTCCATGCAGAATTCATAATTGCATTTACAGTTTTTTCGAGGTTAATGTCTCTGACTACAATCGAAATCATTCGTCTTTGAATATATCCCGACATAAATACCTGGCCTCGAACTACTTGTTCTTCGGTCGATTTTCCCAATCCCGTGATGTCCCAGTAAGAGAACCATTCGATGCCGGCATCATCAAGTGCCTGTTTAACATCTTCAAATTTTGACTTGCGAAT
>CAIQOG010000281.1 GCA_903873355.1 uncultured Bacteroidales bacterium | reverse complement strand
TGCCCCAGATGCGATTCTGATGAAAATTAACCAGGTTACCAAGGTAAATCCAGATTACGGCCAAAGCCCATCCCAAAAGGATAATCTTGCGTAAAACTGAAGAGCCTGATCTGATGTAACTCATAATTCGATTCAGAAATATCGTGCAAAGTTGTATATTTTTTGGAAGGAAAAAACATTTTTAACATTTTTTTTCGCCAAACACTAAAAATAATTCAATTAATGACATATATCAATTTAATAATAACAAAATGACAAATTAATAATGATTTAAAATAGGTTTTGGCTTAAAAACACAAATGTCAGTCGAGTTTATTCTCAACTGACATCAGTCTGGTTCCGGAAAGCTTCTGAAAATTAGCTTAGAGAAGGCCGTTATATTTTTGCCTCGAGCCTGATTTGTTTCACCCAGGATTGTATTCGTTCCTCAGTAAAATCGGGCTGAGTGTCGTCATCGATGGCCAGCCCGACGAATTTTCCGTCTTTTTCGGCTGTTGAGTAGTAAAAATTATATCCTGATATAGGTGTTTGTCCCACAACATTTTCTTTATGTGGCAGACGGCAGAATATTGTTCCCATGCCATCGACAAAGCTTTCGGGATACATTTTCTGATCGCCAAGCCCAAAAAGGGCTATTTTTTTTGTGGCAATATCAGCTTCGATAAGTGTGTCGATAAACCGCTCCCAATCCGAATGCATTTCACCAATGCCCCAGGCTGCTGTTCCCAAAATCAGAAAATCGTATTTCTCTACATCTTTTTTTGTGCTGCTGCCTACATTATGAATATCAGCAACACCGGAACCAAAGGTTTCCTGTATCTTACGTGCTACTTTAGCTGTACTTCCGTTATCTTTACCTCCAAAAAAAATTCCGATCTGAGACATAGTATGATTAGTTTTCAATATGGTTAGTTATGCAAATCTAGTTATAAATCAAAGTAAGTGTTTCTTTGCTGCTTAATATTTTCTAAGTAATTTTGAAGTTTTAGCCAAAGCCGTGAAAATGATAAGCCGATTTATGAAACAGCAGTACCTCTATTTTGTTTTACCTACGTTATTAATTTCCCTGTTACTTTTGAGTCTTGTTATCGCTGAGACTGGTTTTGGGCTTATAAGTCTTCTTGATTTTTCCCTGGTTTGCGCATTAATTTATCTTAGTGTGCGCACGGCTTCTCATTTCAGCCGTTTACGCAACAACCTCGAAAATATTGAGAATGGATCGCTTGAAAACATCAACATTAAAGGAAAAGGTGTTTTTGCCCAACTAAATTTAACCATCACGCATATATTTGAACAGATACGTAAGCAGGGAAACGAGTTACAACATGAGAAATTACGCAGGCTCCGTTCGGTTATTGATGGGCAGGACCAGGAGCGTAACCGTTTGTCGCGCGAATTGCATGATGGCATCGGGCAATCGCTTATTGCTATAAAACTCCAGCTCGAAAATGCTGAGAATCAGAATTATTCGATGATGCGTTCGGGTATTGATTCAGCAAAGAATATGATTGACAACACTATTGAAGAAGTGCGCCGTGTTTGCAATGCCCTGTTACCGGCGGCACTTAATGAATTTGGTATTGTATCGACACTCAGGGCACTTTGTTCCGAATTATCCTCTTTGGCAGGTTTTAATGCTGTTTTTGAGAGCTCAGCACCATTGGACCGTATGTCGAAAAAATCGCAGGTTTATCTGTACCGTATCGCCCAGGAAGCTTTAAATAATATCACCAAACATGCCAGGGCCACTGCGGTGACCATGAAACTCAGCCGTGTGGATAATATAGTTACGCTTGAAGTATCCGACAACGGAAAAGGTTTTATATTTGACCCGGTTTGTTTTGCCCAGCGAAACGGGTTACAGAATATGCGCGAGCGGG
>CAIQOG010000280.1 GCA_903873355.1 uncultured Bacteroidales bacterium | reverse complement strand
AATGGTAATTATTATTGATATGTTTATTATCACATAGTCCACAATAGTTTTGAGATAAAGAGATAAGACTAAGAACCTGCCTACCGCAGGCAGGCACATAGCATTATCCCGAATATCGGGATAATTTCAGATTGTGCAAAAGTATCGTCAGATACTTTTCCTATGTGAACTAAGTATTTTTCAGCATTTTTCCTATGTGCCTGCCTGCGGTAGGCAGGTTCTATTGTGGTAAAATATATCATTAAATATTTGTAACTACTTAACACATTGTTTATATGCTTTTCTGTGTTTTTTTCGAAGCGATATATAGGGGCGTAGCCCGGAAATCTTCGTAGTATAAAGAAATGATAGAAATAAAGGGGCGTAACCCTGACATAGTAAGCACTAGATGTCAGGGCTACGCCCCTCTAATTCTAATTTATATCAATTTCTACAATGATTTCAAGGCTACACCCTTCTTTTGCATAAAAAAATCCCGCATCAGTTTGCACCGACACGGGATTTATGTATTGAAAACTCTTTTTATACCTTACCTGAAACTACCTACAACTGTATTTCACTGATATAAACGCTGTTTGAGTTCATTGAGCCATTAGCACGGGTGAAATACATCCAACTGTGCGTTTTTCCACCTGCCCAGTTATCGGGCAGTTCCACTTCCAGCGTACCGTCGATGCGGACTACTTCCGGTTCGTACAGCATGGCTTCACGCAGCTCTTCGTTGAAGAATACCACTGTTACCGTATCGTTGGCTTTAGCCGCATCGGTAATACTGTTGTGGATATTTCCCGTGTACCAGTCAATCTTTACGGTAGTTCCACCGGTAACTGTTGCCGACCGGGTGCCTGAAGAATACACATTGGTACTGCCTGTGGCAATAGCCAGCTTACTCAGATCCATGGCCCATTCGCTAATGGTACCTGTTACCGCATTTTTCAATGCATACGACATTGCCGTATCGAACCCGCCCTTGTTGCGGAACGTGTACTTAAACAGTTCACGCATACAGCTGAGATAGGCTATCACAAACGCAAATTTAGTGCGCTGGGTCAACTGTTTGCCGGTGTTGGGGTTCGACGGTGCTTTAAATACTCTCAATACATTTCCGTTGTTTTTTGTTTTCGCAGCTACTGCGCTACCGTGACGACCGGATATTTCGCCAAACGTGGTAGAATTAAAGGATGCCATAATTAGTTGACATTTTATAGTTTACAGTTAATAATTTTGACCGATTGTTATCGGGTTTTCCGGTGCGTAACCGGAGATTATTTATTGGTTTCAATTTATTTATATTTTAATGTTTATAATTTTTTAATACACAGCCGGAACTGATAACTGTTCACTGCTGACTGATAACTGAATAGGGTGGTGGTCTTGTTTTTGCAACTTGCATATTGGTTTAAGTTTTACGCGCTGCAAAAAAAAAGCAGCGCAATGGTTGAATCATTACGCTGCAAATATCTGACAAACTAAAATCATTAAAATTCACCTAATATCACAGTGAATTCAATATTTCAATATTTAACTTATTTATATTTATACTCTATTGATATTCAATAGCTTTAGTCTTGTATTTTTATCAAATTATTTTTGAATTCTGGTCTTTTTATCAACATTAGGTGAATAATAAATCCATTGTTTTTAGTTCTTTTCATTCAGGTTATTCAGATAATCCCATCCTTTTTGTTTAATAATATCAAAGATTTTCATGTATTTTTTATCATCTCCGTCTTTTGCCTGTGCCAACAGGGTACTGTAACTACTGAAATCATCATTTAGTAAAGTTCCAAAGGCATTCATCAATTCCTGTTTGTTCGTAAGCGGTTTTCCTTCCTGATTTACAAATATCTTCGCTTCATACATAGCTGAAATTATTTTCACAAAATCAGTTTTCTTTTTAGAGGCAAGCCTGTAGCCTGAAGGTTTTATCTCATTTTTTGGCTCAGATTTGGCATTACGACCCTTTTTAATGATTGGTTCTGAAAATGGTTCTCCCATTTTTTCCCATTGTTCTAAAAGCATGTATACATTGTCTTTTAAAGATGTAATATAGGATGATACCTCCAGATATAAATTTATAATTTTATCTT
>CAIQOG010000279.1 GCA_903873355.1 uncultured Bacteroidales bacterium | reverse complement strand
TTCAGTTCCCAAACCAACTTGATGTCGCCCGAACCGAACTCATCCAACCGGCTCCAGTGTCCCACGGCCGGCGCCTTCTGCCCCGTGAAAGGATTTCGATGCCAATCCGGCGGCCGCCCGCACCGAATCCACTCGTCTTCAAAGATTTGGATTAAACGGATATTATTCTTTGCAGCTATTTGTTTGGCTTTTGCAATCAATTCCTTTGAATAAGCTTCGCTCATATCGGGGAAGCGTGGACCTAATTCAGGGTAGTTTTTCCCACGAAGCGGATGTTCCGGGAATAGATTTATATGATCGGTTATTATCATTAAATCACCTATTTCAAAGTCAGGATTTACACCACCTGACGCATTTGAAACCAGTAGTGTTTCTATGCCCAGTGCTTTCATAACCCTTACCGGAAATGTTACGGCTTTCATGTCATAACCTTCGTAAAAATGAAACCTTCCCTGCATAGCCATAACTTCTACATTTCCTAATTTTCCGAAAATAAGTTTGCCACTATGACCTTCGACTGTCGAAACAGGAAAGTTCGGTATAATTTCGTATGGGATTTCAGTTTTTTCTGTAATTTGAGTAGCCAGATTACCTAATCCTGTACCTAAGATGATAGCAGTTTTGGCATTTGATGCAATTCTTGTACGAATGAAATCAGCAGTTTCTTGAATTTTCAACAACATAATTTTGGATTTTTTGAATAAATTGAGACTCTTGATTATTTAATATCTTTACCTGAATCGGTAAGGAAAATGTTTTTGATTTGAGTGATTCCGGAAAGTTTACATCCGAAACTATACGGGCAGCATCCTTTTCTGTAACCAGAATGATTTTATCATCAGATTTCACAGACTCAAACCTGTTCATTATCAGGTTGTAGTCTTTTGAAAGAAACACATGATGATCATTAAATATTACTTTAGTTATATGGTCAGTATATTTTTTTAGTTGATCAATAATTGCAACCGGAGATGCAATTCCTGCAACGAGTAAAATCCCTGTATTTGTTTGTTTTATTTTTTTCAATGTCCAGTTGTCAGGTTCTGAATCGGGGAAAACCGGCTTTATTTCATCATACACGTAGCTTGAGAAAAAAAGAGTCTGATTATTTTCAGGTTTTAATTCGGTTTCAATCACACGCATTTCAATCGGTTTGAGATTTGTCGGACATTTGGTTACAATTACTATGTCGGCACGTTTGCTCCCACTTTTCCATTCGCGTAAACTGCCGGCAGGCATGGGTAAATCTCTCGTATAAAGATTGGAATAATCTGTCAATAAAATTGATAATCCCGCCTGAATATAGCGATGTTGGAATGCATCGTCGAGAACTATAAGC
This sequence comes from uncultured Bacteroidales bacterium, assembly GCA_903873355.1. The sequence goes on along the minus strand of CAIQOG010000279.1, from coordinate 2,934 downwards.
TGTAAATCGGGTACAATTTCAAGTAATTTATTAACGCCAGCAACTCGTTTCTCGTGAACCGCAACCGAAATTTCAGGAAATTTTCTATAAATTTGATAAGGTTCATCTCCAATAGCCTGGCTGTTCGTTTTTTCGTCAGCGAAACAAAACCCGGAGGTTTTACGCATGTACCCACGACTGAGCATTGCAATCTTCCATTTTGACTGTAAAGCACTTAATATCAATTCAGTATGCGGAGTTTTTCCGGTACCTCCTACTGATAAATTTCCAACGCTTATTATTGGTATATCAAATCGGGTTGATTGTAGGATTTCCTGATCGAATAACCAGTTTCGAACAGCAGTTGCCAACCCGTAAAGTACTGAAATTGGTAAAAGGGCAATATTTTTGAAGGTTATTTTCAAAGGTTATATGTATTCAAAAAATATGCAATTCAGCAAAGATATATTTAATTTAATTCAAACGTTCTGTTTTTAAATATTTTAAGACTTATTGAAGAGTATCATTAAGGTACAGGGTCGTAACCACTGCCACCCCAGGGATGACAACTCGAAATGCGTTTTATCGAAAGTAAAGTTCCTTTAATTATGCCATGTCTGGTAATGGCTTCGATGGTATATTGCGAACAGGTTGGTGTATATCTGCAGGATGAGGGTAGTAAAGGTGAAATGCTGTACCGGTATAAATACACGGGTAGCAGAAATATAATCCTAAGAATTTTTTTCATAAACAGGTATCAGTCAATTTTAGGTTGATATGTTTCGATTATACTTTGCAATTTTTGCAGGGCTGATTTCATTTTTTTATTAATCGTTTCAAAATCAAGCTCCTCATCAGATACATAATTAAACGCAACTTGCAATTGCAATTGTTTTAAATCCAGAGCTTCCAGTATTTCATGCTTATTAAGTCGGTAGGCTTCACGCATCAACCGTTTGAGTCTGTTGCGTTTTACCGCCCGTTTGAAACGCTTTTTAGGTACACCAACCAGCACATTAATTGCTTCCGATCCATTTTTAGGTTGTAATAAATACACGACCCGAAGCGGATAGCAGATAAATGCTTCGCCACTCTCAAACACTTTTGTGATTGTTTTATCACCACACAAGTGTTCAGATTTTGGGAATGAATTTGGGTGTGTCATTTAGTTATAAAAAAACTATCCCAAAAGTAATCAAATTCCTTGATACTTTTGGGATAGCCTGAATTTTTGAATCAGATTATTTCTTTTGTTTTTTGATATATTCTTTCATGAAATTATCAAGGGCGGCTGTCATTGAAGGAAATCCGGGTTGTGGAGCTTCAAGATCCAGGCGTAGTCCGGCATCTTTGACTGCCTGCGCAGTAGTTGCTCCGAAACATGCTATCTGTATATCCCCCTGAACGAAATCCGGGAAGTTTTTAAGCAATGAGCTAATACCTATTGGGCTGAAAAACAATAACATATCGTAATTAAATTCTTCATCCGGGCCAAAATCATTACTTACAGTTTTGTACATGATTCCCTTTGTGTATGTAATTTTTGCCTTTTCAAGGGTTGCCAATGTATCTTCGTTCTGAACATCCGAAGTGATAAAAAGATATTTTTCATCGGTATGTTTGTTCATAATAGTCACCAAATCAGCAAGTTTTCCGGTTGCCGCAAAAAACACTTTACGTTTTCTGTAATGTATATAACGCTGTAAATAAACAGCAACACTTTCGGAAACGCAAAAATACTTCATATTTTCAGGAATTGTTACTCTCAATTCTTCACAAAGTCTGAAAAAGTGGTCAATTCCATGGCGTGCATTAAAAATAATGGCCGAATAATCTAAAATAGATATCCGTTGAGTTCTGAATTCTTTGGCTAAAATCGGCTCAACTTTGATAAATGGACGAAAATCAATCTTGACATTGTACTTTTCACTAATATCAAAATAGGGTGATTTTTCTGTCGTTGGATGGGGTTGTGATACGAGTATCTTTTTGATTTTCAAAGCAGTACAATTTAAAGATAAGATATACTAAACGATTTGTTTATACACCTTAAATAAAATAATTAAGGGTAAAATTTCGAGGGTGCAAAGATACAACAATATATAAAAATATGATAATATTTTTTGGAAAAATATTTGAAATAATTTAATAATAATAAGAAAACAAGCACAAATACTTACAATAAGACTAATTATTTGAGTAATCCCAATAAAATTTTCAGAAATATAAATTTGAAGAATAAGGATTGGAAACAAGCAAACTCCCCAAAAAGAAACAACGTTGAAATATGCTCCTTTTGCGAGTATTATTGTAGTGTTGTTCAGAAAAACATATCCGATTAAATCAAAAATCAAGGACTTGATTCCAAAAAACAGTGACGTAGCAAGCAAGAACAACCCAAATTCTTTAATTGAAAAAGAGGATGATGGATTATGCAATAGTAAATAAGCATAAAAACTTAACGAACCAATAGAAAAAACAATTAAAAAGAATTTGAATCGGGAATCGTTTACTGTTGCTTTACTGAAAATACTGGATCTTTCTTTAACCTGAAAAAATGTTTTCATCGTATCGGAAATAAAACCGATAGATTGACTCAACGAATAAACAAAAAGGAAAAAAAGAAGAATTACTGCAATAAATACCCAGGGTTCAGTCTGGGGTAAAGAAGGATGAGGAATGCCTGTAAACCCACGGGGAATGAGGGCAACAGCTCTTAATGAATCAGCTAAATGAACGGAATCAGCCCTTGCAGTTGAATCGGCAAAAGCCGACAAACTGTCTTTAGCAAAGTTTAAAGAGTCCGGTTGATTCATTATATGATGTATTAAAATGCTGCAAAACTTCGCGCATTGGTTCCCCAGTTGTTCGAATTAAGGATGGCCGGTATTACTTCTTCCGGAGTGTCTACCACCGTCCACATGTTTTCATGGATTTCGAGCATAAATTTTTCTT
>CAIQOG010000278.1 GCA_903873355.1 uncultured Bacteroidales bacterium | reverse complement strand
TCCCAGCACTTCACTCAGCACTAATCCATATGTTCCCACCACCGTCTGATTATATACCAATCCGGTAATTTCTATTTTTATTTCTTTATCCATAACCTATCCGGCTAATTACTAATAATTTACAATTAATAATTATTCTCTCCCCGTTTTTTAAGACAACAAATATACAGAAATTTTCAAAAGTAAAATTCAAAATTTCATTAAATGGACATATTTATAATCAAAAAAAGTATACCTCAGCACTTACTGTTAATTATTAATTGCCAATTATCAATTATTAAAATAGTTGTAGTACTTTTGCATTCCTGACTCAACACATTATATGTTCCATAAATCAAACATAGTCATTAAAAATAAACGGGCAACTTTCGATTATGAAATTCTCGACCGGTTTACTGCAGGAATTCAGCTTTTCGGAACTGAAATAAAATCAATTCGTGATGGAAAAGCAGCACTGACAGACACTTATTGTACGTTTATTAATGATGAATTGTGGGTGAAAAACATGCATATTGCTACTTACTTTTTCGGAACGTATAACAACCACGAAGTTCGTCGCGACCGCAAATTGTTGCTGAACAAACGTGAACTTAACAAGCTTATTCGGGGCACGCGTGAAACAGGCAATACAATTGTGCCGGTAAAAATGTTTATAAACGAAAAAGGGCTGGCAAAACTCGAAATCGGACTGGCAAAAGGTAAGAAAACCTACGATAAACGTCAGTCGCTCAAAGAGAAAGAAGATAAACGGAGTATGGACAGGGCTATGAAAGATTGATTTCAGTTTATAAAGTTTGAAAGTTCGTAAAGGTTGTAAAGGTTGTAAAGGTTAAAAGGTTCATAAAGTATAAACAAATCAACCGATAAACCAATTAACCGATAAACTAATAAACCAATAAACCAAAAAACCAATCACTTCTTCTTACTCTTGGTATAAAGAAACCGTTTTATCTTTTGCGATGCAGTCTTTTCAAATGGTTCTTCCATAATATCCACGCGCTTAATCTGCGAAACTTTATTCAGTTTTTCATTCAGTTCTTTGGTGAAATGTTTTGCCCAAATGATATGTTTTTCTTTTTTATCTTCAATCACCAGTTTTAAGTGATCAATGGCTTTTTCGAGTTCTTCAATTTCCACCAGTACCTTGGCCACCAAATAACCATCTTCCTCAATTACAAGTGATTCCACAACTATTTGATGATTATTAATTACCGACTCGATATCCTCGGGATAAATATTTTCACCACTTGCTCCTACTATTGTGTTTTTGATGCGCCCTTTGATATAAAGCCGTTTATGCTTATCAAAGCGGCCATAATCACCTGTACGAAACCAGCCATCTTCGGTCAACACTTCACTCGTAGCATCCGGGTTTTTATAATATCCTTTCATCACGTTCGGTCCTTTGGCCCAAATCTCTCCCACTCCTTTTTTACCGGGATTATGAATCTTCAGTTCTACACCATGCACAGCAAAACCGGTAGATTGCAACTTAGTGTGATGAACACCCGCACCGGCAAGTAATGGTGCAGTTTCGGTAAGTCCGTATCCAATGGCATAAGGGAAACGTGCTTCTTTCAGAAAACGCTCCACGCGTGAGTCGAGCTTTGCACCGCCAATCCCAAAGAATTTTAATCGTCCGCCAAAAGTCTGATACAACTTTTTGCCTGCTATCCGGTGAATCAATATCCTGAAAAACGGAGTTTTATAAATCATTCTTTTCAAACCATTTCCGGTAAATTTGCTCTGTATCTGAGTTTTATAAATTTTCTCCATAACAAGTGGAACGGAAAGCATCATGCTTGGCCGGATCTTTTTCATTGCAGGTAACAATGCTGCCGGAGTGGGTGGTTTCTCAAGATAGTAAATTGTAGCACCATATATGATTGGATATATCATACCAATAGTATTTTCATAAGTATGCGACAACGGCAGAAGCGACAAAAACACATCGGTGTGTGATATAGGCTGAAAAGTGTAGGATTGCATAGCCACAAATGCTATGTTTTTATGTGATAAAACCACTCCCTTGGAGCGTCCTGTAGTTCCTGAAGTATAAATAATAGCTGCTGTATCATCTTCTTTTACAGTTATTTTGGGAACAGTAGCTTCTGAATTCATTTTTTTATTACCTGACACCTGACTAAAGTCATCAACCAGAATTGTTGCTTCCAGCGATGGCAATTCAAGTCCTTCAACTCTGGAAATCAACCGTTCACTTACGAATAATACTTTTGCTTCGGAATGAAGTAATACATTCTCAACTTCCTCCCTTGTAAAGTCCGGCAGCACAGGAACAATAATCATTCCTTTGGAAACTACTGAGAAATAAGCAATTACCCAATTAGGCATATTGTGACTAAATAATGCCACTTTATCGCCTTTCGTTAATCCAAGCGAAAACAGGTTTATTGCTATTTCTTCAATTTTTTTTCCAAGTTCAATGTAGGTTATCGGAGTACCATCAACGAATGAAACCGATGGCATTTTAGCGAAATTCTTGACTGAATAATCGAGAATTGATTTGAGGGTAAGAGGCTTTGGTTCAATCTTTTTATGCATAATACATGTTGTTTTTCAATGTGCTGCAGCAATTGAATATTTATGTAAAGATATGCATTAATTTGAGAAGGCAAACAGAAATAATCTACTTTAACGTCATCAGTTTACTTATAAATTAGGAAGATACAGGGACGTTTATTCAGTTCAGGCAACTGATTTTTCCACTCTTTAATGGTTTTGGTTTTGATAAATTCAGTTTCGAGTGTAATGTCGGCAGCTATACAAAGTCGGGTATTTGGCTGGCAGGTTTTGATAATTTCTTCCAGCATTTTCATGTTACGATAGGGAGTTTCAAT
>CAIQOG010000277.1 GCA_903873355.1 uncultured Bacteroidales bacterium | reverse complement strand
TTACCCACAATTTCTACTTTTGGGATTGTCCAGGTAACAGGTTGTCCGTTCAGTCCGGCATACATTCTCCCAAACTGAATAGCAGTTTCTGGAGCATAAGTTTTATCTATATCTTTTTCGAACGGACCGATAACCAGCCAGTTGGTAAGAGTAGCAATTTTAGGGTCTACATTTTCGGTTTTTTCGAGTACAAAACGCGGATAATCAAGTTGTTTGCAAAGCACAGCACCTTTGGTTGCAGGTGGTTGTATCAGAAAACACCATTCTTTATTTCCGGCTGTTTCAGATTTGACAAGTAGAGAATTGACACCTTTTTTTAAATTTAGTTTCGTTTTAAATGACATTTCAATGCTTCGTTCCTCATAGACCAAATTGATATTTCGCGTGCCTTTTTTGTCATAAATAAGCTCATTATTCAACCATATTTTGCACGCATCATTATGTTCCAGATCAATATCCATCGTCATATCCTTCGGAGTTTCGAGCAAAGTATATGCATAAGCTACAGCTGGTTTTTCGGTAGAAAACGTTCGTCCGAAATTGACGAAGTACATTTTATTGAATTCCTTTTCGCAATTACTCAATTCGAGTTTATACTTAAAAGGCGTTTCGCGAATTAATTTATCACCTATTAACTGAACAACATCCAGAGGGTCTTGAATGCTCACAACATTGCTGTTTTTACCAAACAACGATAGTGTGAAAAAGGTGCACAGAAATAATATCTTTTTCATAAGTGATACAAAATGTTAACAAAACAATTCCAAATATTTACAGTTTATTATCAGTTTCTTTTACAGCCTGAAATTTCAGTCAAAATGGACAATGCAAATTAAATAATAAATGAAGGTTTATGAACAACAAAATTGTTTCAAAATGCAGTAAAATTGATACCTTCGCGTGTAATTACGAGCCTTCAACCAAGCTCAAATCGCACAAATTGAACAATGTAACATAAGTCACAGTCTTTGAAACCAAAATTACATTCTTTCAATTTATATATTCGTTATTTTGCATTTCACTAAACATTTATGTACGTTTGTATCTCACAATAAACACTATGCGCAGAATCATCCTATTATCTATTATTTCTGTTTTAGTTTATTCCGTTCAACCACAAACACTGAATTTGTTGCCCGACATACCCGAGCAGGCAACGAATCCTCATTTGGCAACGGCTTTCAGTGGTGTAAAAACAGGAAATCTAACCTTTACTAAAAGCTTTGCCGAAGCCGATGAAATGCTGTTGGCTGCTATGGCTTATTTGCATCCGCTCAGTCCCTACAAAAACCAGCAACCGGTTTTAGACCGTTTGAATCTTTTGCTCGATAGTGTGTTAGGTGGTTGGAATAACGGAAGTATGGCATTGAATGATATGGAATTTTGTTTTGATGCCACCGTTTCATACCTGATGCTGAAACAATATAAACCCTCAGTCATTCCGGCCAACAGACAAGCAGACTGGGAATCAGGAATCAGGAAAAATATTGATAAAATTCTCAGTACCAACGTTAATGTTTATACTAATCACATTGTCGGAGCATTGTGGTTAAACGGAGATATCCGCCTGGCAATGGGAATTTATTTTGGTTCGCTGGCGCTGAATGATCCGGTATCTGCCGCCAAAGCTAAAACAGTGATTGAGGATTTAATGCCTCAAACATTACTTGCCGACGGAGGAACACATTATGTTGGTTATCAGAATGAATCGCCTTCGTATCATGGTGAAGCCACCATACGTCCATTTGCCTGGTATTATATTTTGACCGGTTCTCAAAAAGCAAAAGATTTTATATATGCTACGGCAAAATATATTCCGATGATACAAATACCATTGGGTGAAGGTTTTAAGGAATGGTCAACATCTCCCGCCTGGAAACCGTACTACAACCGCACTACACTTAAACTGGAAGCTTTAGGGAAAGCATATCTGGGAGGTGATGCTTATAATTATGAGATTGGTAAAGGAAGTCAGCACCTTTATCTGGCATTCATTTACAAATCAGGTTTAAATGGCAAAACCTTGCCTGACAACTACATGCTGTACGATAAAAACTGCATGGGACCACGTGGTCGATTTGCCAACTGGGGTGTAGTTGCTACACTACGTGATC
>CAIQOG010000276.1 GCA_903873355.1 uncultured Bacteroidales bacterium | reverse complement strand
GTGTCTTTAAATCGGGCTGACCGATATTCAGATGATACACTTTAATCCCGCGAGCTTTTGCTTTATCGGAAAGTGGAACCAGTTTACGAATAGGCGATTCAGGCATCGCCTGACCCCGTTGCGAAGTGTGTGGCATAATTTTATTAGTTGACAGTTGATCATCGGCAGTTGATAGTGTCCAATAATCAAGCTTTTTACTCTGCAAAAGTAGATATTTTTGCCCGATTAAAAAAATGAACAGTCAGTAGAATATAATGCATGACTGGTTACTTTTATTTTCAACATATTTTTCGTTACTTTGTTATTCATTTCAGAACCCGAAAAATTTAGAAAAATGAACAAAAAACTAAAACGTTCGAACAATCAGATTGTAGGCGGTGTTTGTGGCGGTATAGGCAATTATTTTAATTGGGATTATACCATAGTACGTGCAGTTTATGCATTACTGAGTATTTTCTCCGGTGCTTTTCCCGGTTTAACGCTTTACATTATTCTGTGGATTATTATGCCATTGGGTGATGAATAATTTTAAGTCGGCAGTAAACAGTAAATAGTAAGCAGTAAACTGTAAGTACTAACTGCCCACTGCCCACTACTAACTGCCCACTATTTTGTTTAAACTTATCTCTCCATATCGTCCTACCGGTGACCAGCCCGAAGCCATTCAACAGTTAGTTGAAGGTTTGAATGCCGGTGCAAATTATCAAACACTGCTCGGTGTTACCGGTTCAGGTAAAACCTTTTCTATTGCCAATGTGATTGAACAGGTACAGCGTCCGACCTTGGTGTTGAGTCACAATAAAACGCTTGCTGCTCAACTCTACAGCGAATTTAAAGCCTTTTTCCCCGAAAATGCGGTTGAGTATTTTGTTTCGTATTACGATTATTACCAGCCCGAAGCGTATTTGCCCGTAAAGGACATTTATATCGAAAAAGATTTATCCATCAATCAGGAAATTGAAAAACTTCGATTGGCAACCACGTCGGCATTGTTGTCGGGCAGGAGGGATGTGATTGTTGTTTCGTCGGTTTCGTGCCTCTATGGAATTGGAAATCCGGAAGATTTTACCAGCAATGTTATTGAAATTCAAACTGGTCAGAAAATTGTTCGGAATGATTTTCTGCGAAGTTTGGTGGACAGCCTTTATACCCGCAACGAAATTGAACTGAATCGCGGTAATTTCCGTGTGAAAGGTGATACAGTGGATATTTTTCTGGCTTATTCTGATTTTGTGCTTCGTGTAGTGTTCTGGGGCGACGAAATTGAAGAAATCCAAACCTGCGATCCGCTTACTTTCAACGTAACCGGTTCGTTTGATGGGTATAAAATTTATCCTGCCAGTATTTTTGTTACCACCAAAGAGCGTATTGCTCAGGCTATAAACCACATTGAAGTGGATTTGGCGCGACAGGTTGATTATTTCCGCTCCATTGACAAACATTATGAGGCCAAGCGCATTTACGAACGGGTAAATTACGATTTGGAGATGATTAAAGAACTCGGCTATTGCTCGGGTATCGAGAATTATTCGCGTTATTTCGATGGTCGCGTGGCAGGTACCCGTCCGTTTTGCCTGCTCGATTATTTTCCGAAAGATTTTCTGATGGTGATTGACGAAAGCCACGTGACACTTTCGCAGATTCATGCCATGTTTGGCGGTGATGCTGCCCGTAAGCTGAATCTGGTGGAATATGGTTTCCGTCTGCCCTCGGCAAAAGATAACCGTCCGTTGAAATTCGAAGAATTTGAAGCGCTTGCCCCGCAAACCATTTACGTAAGTGCTACTCCGGCAGATTACGAATTGAACAAATGCGAAGGAATTGTGGTGGATCAGCTTATTCGTCCTACCGGATTGCTCGACCCGATTATTGATGTGCGTCCGAGCCTGAATCAGATTGACGATTTGCTGGAAGAAATTACCCAGCGAACTGAAAAAAACGAACGCACACTGATTACCACGCTTACCAAACGCATGGCGGAGGAACTGACCGATTATCTGGCGAAAATGAACGTGCGCTGTAATTACATTCACTCCGATGTGGATACACTGGACCGTGTTCAGATTCTGGAAGACCTGCGCCGTGGTGTTTATGATGTGCTGATTGGTGTAAACCTGTTGCGTGAAGGACTGGACTTGCCCGAAGTGTCGCTGGTGGCTATTCTGGATGCGGATAAGGAAGGATTTTTGCGTTCGCACCGCTCGCTGACGCAGACAGCAGGACGTGCCGCACGTAACCTGAACGGGCGGGTGATAATGTATGCCGACAAAATTACCGACAGTATGGCCAAAACCATTTCGGAAACCAACCGCCGACGAGAAAAACAGCTTGCTTACAACGAATTGCATGGCATTACTCCAACGGCCATTAATAAAGGAGAACGTAACTCGTTTGCAAATATTGATCCGAACGCTTATATCGAACCGGACAGTTCACAAGCCATTGCTGCCGATCCTGTGGTGCAGTATATGAGCAAACCTGCGCTCGAAAAAGCCATTGCTAAAACCAAAAAAGCCATGCAGGATGCTGCCAAAAAGCTCGAATTCCTCGAAGCCGCACAACTCCGCGACGAACTGATTAAACTGGAAGATTTGCTGAAAACGAAGTGAATTTTAGTTGGTCTGAAAGAACCACGACTCTGAAAAATCCCGATTATTTTAATGCTGCAATTGGAATTGTAAAACCAATGGCAAAAAATGCTGACCGTAGGTACATCGGATTTATCTGTAAACTATTGTAGGCAATATCGGTAGAAGAAGTAACTCCGGTGTAATCAATAGGCAGACCTCTTGTAAGGTTATAGGCAACATCAAACAACCCGATTCGTAGCGAAGTATATGTTGCTAAATACCAATACCATTTTTTTGTATCATAATTTACAAGAAATGGTGAGGCTACCAGCAAGCCGATTGAAGCTGCATTAAATACATGCCCCCAGGTCTTATAATCTGTTTTCACGATACCATTTAACTCTTCCCCTTTTCCGTTAAGTCCGTCGCCGATTCCATTCAAAACAACTGCTGCAGTGTACAAACCAATGACCTTAATCCATTCCAGATTTCCTTTTTTAATCTTCCTGCTTGGTAGGGTATAATCAGGGTGTTTATTTAAAGAGTCTGATTGTGTCAATACTTCGTTAAACTTAATGTTAATCATTTGAATATCACGAGAATAAACCTGATAT
>CAIQOG010000275.1 GCA_903873355.1 uncultured Bacteroidales bacterium | reverse complement strand
TCAGCATCGGTTATTCCATGAATATCGGAAGCACTTTTCGGGATAGGCATTCCGGGATTTATACGAATAGATTTAGTTTCTTCCCTGCCGTTTGGTGAAACTTTATGATATGCAATTTCAACGATACGGTCGGTTACTATGTTGGTTCCTGTTGTTTCCAGATCGAAAAAAACAATTGGATTTTTGAGGTTGAGTTTCATATTTCATTAAGATTTTAGAACCAAGATACAAGAACAAAGACTTGAAATAAAATGATTCTTGTTTTAATAATTGATTTTAAAAATCAAGGTCTAAAGACTTACGACCTTAGACCTTGCAATGTATTTTATTTTAGAGTAAATCCAGTCTTTATTCTTGATTCTTTGCTCTTTAATCTGATTTAATCATTCAGTAACATTGGCATCAACAGCATCAGGATTTCTTCGTTTTCCTCATTTTCAAATGGAAGAATCAGTCCGGCACGTGAAGCATCAGAGAGTTCCAAAACCACATCTGAAGCGTTGATATTTCCGAGAATTTCAATCAGGAATGACGATTTAAAACCGATTTTAATAGGATCGCCTTCGAACTGACAAGTAATCGTTTCTTCCGCTGAAATGGAAAAATCAATATCCTGTGCCGAAATATGAATCTGATTATTTGTGATAGCTAGCTTCACCAAATTGCTGGCCTGATTTGCAAAAACCGAAACACGTTTCAAAGCATTAAGCATGGTTACACGATCAATAATGATTTTGAACGGATTGTTTTTAGGAATTACACCGTTATAATTTGGGAAACGACCTTCAACCTGACGACAAATCATCGTGTAGTTTGATAGTTTGAAATGTGCATTTTTAGTATCAAAATGAATTTCAACTTCACCACTTTCTTTTGGCAGAATGTTTTTCAACATGGTAGCCGGTTTTTTTGGAAGTATGAAACTGACAGTCTCGTCGCCTTCAACAGATACAGAAGTATGTTTTGTATTGTAACGAACCAGCTTGTGTGCATCTGTAGCAACCATGGTTAGGTTTTCGGCAGTAATATCGAAGAAAATACCGTTCATTACCGGACGAAGTTCATCGTCGGCTGTACAGAAAAGCGTTTTTGAAATTCCCGACGAAAGTGTTGCAACCGGCATTGCCAATTTGCGGGCATCGTCCTGCAACTGAGGCATACGTGGATATTCATCACCATTCTGACCAATGAAATTATACGATCCGTTGGCTGATGAAATAACCATTGCCAGATTGGAATCATTGATGTTGAATGTAAGCGGTTGATCTGAGAATTCGCGCAAGGTGTCGAGCAACAAACGCGATGCAACAGCCACTTTACCACTACCTTCGGCAGTTTCAACCTGCATAGAGGTGATTAAGGTGGTTTCTATATCGGAAGCAGTCATAGTAAGAGTTTTACCCTCGAGCTGCAACAGAAAATTATCTAAAATTGGAAGGGAATTTTTGTTGTTTATTACACGGCTGATGGCTTGAAGGTGGCTCAGTAGTTCGGTGCTTGAAACAATGAATTTCATAAAAATCGGATTTAAATTTGTGTCTAAAAAATAAGTTAGCAAATGTAATGAATATTTTTCTCAAATGAAAATTACAGCAAAAATATTCAGGCAAATGTAGCAAATATGGTTGAACTAAAAGCAATTTATACTTTAATCTATAAATTTCTGCTGTTTTATTAGGTTGAATAAAATATTGTTCGTAGTTTTGCGAACTACAAACTAACAAAACAAATTCATTATGAATTGCAGTGAAAACAAAGACTACACAATTGACAACGAGCAACTTGCCCGTTTTGCAAAAGCCATGGGACATCCGGCACGAATAACCATTCTGCAGTTTCTGGCATCGATGGATAGTTGCTACTTCGGCGATATACACAATGAGTTACCAATTGCCAAAGCCACTGTTTCACAACATCTCAAAGAACTAAAAGATGCCGGACTTATTCAGGGAGAAATAGAAACTCCAAAAGTAAAGTATTGCATAAACCACGAAAATTGGGAAAAAGCCCAAGCCTATTTCGAGACTTTTTTCGAAAACAAAAAAGAGAATACAAGTTGCTGCTAAACAAAACAATAATCATGAATATTCAGGTTTTAGGGACCGGCTGTCCAAAGTGCAAGTCACTTGAAAAGGCCATACGTGAAGTAGTTGCTCTAAATAACATTGACGCAACAGTTAGTAAAGTGGAAGACATTGTAGAAATCATGAAGTTCAACATTATGACTACTCCGGCACTTGTTATTGACGGAAAAGTGGTGGTAAAAGGTCGTGTTCCGTCAAATGAAGAACTCAAACAAATACTAACCAATAAAATTTTTATGATATGAAAAAGACGATTTCTTTGTTTATTCTGACTTTAATGATAGTGTCATTACAGGCCGTAACTAAAGTGGAAGTGTATTATTTTCATTACAGCAGGCGCTGTATAACCTGCCAGGCGGTGGAAACACAAACTCTTAAATCTATCCAACAGCTTTATCCTGAGCAATTCAAAAAAGGGTTGATTACATTCAAATCCGTAAATTTGGATGAAAAAAACAGCGAAACCTTAGCCAAAAAGTGTAAGGCAGAAGGACAGTCATTATTGATAATAAGTAATAACACACGAATTGATTTGACTGAACAAGGATTTATGTATGCCAAAAGTCAACCCGATAAATTGAAAGCGGAGTTAAAGAAAACTATTGATCCGTTGTTCTAATGTGATAATTTGAAAATGTGCTAATTTGAAAATAAAGTGAGTATGAGAAACGACAAAGAAAATCCAATAGTAGATAAATCATTTCAGTTTGCTCTTGAAATAGTTGAATTTTGTGATTTACTTTATGAAAACAAAAAATATGTAATTGGGCAACAATTATTGAAATCAGGCACATCGATTGGTGCAAATATACGTGAAGCACAAAATGCTGTAAGTAAGGCAGATTTCATCCACAAAATGAAAATTGCTGCAAAAGAAGCTGATGAAACAGAATATTGGCTGTTAATTTGTAAAAATGCTAAATCGTATCCAACAAATCTTGATTTAATTGAGAAAGTAAACGAATTACTGAGAATTCTTTCTAAAATCATAAGTTCATCCAAATCATAACTATCAATTCATTTTCAAATTTTCATATTAACACATTTTCAAATTCGATTATGGAAGTACTGCAAAGTATTTTAGAGAATTCACACTATGCTTTTCTTACAGCTATTGTGTTAGGGTTAATTACCGCTATAAGCCCCTGTCCGCTTGCAACCAATATTTCGGCAATTGCTTTTATCAGTCGTGACATTGAGAATCGTCGGCGGGTATTTATCAATGGATTGGTTTATACGCTCGGCCGGGCAATCAGTTATACCGGCCTGGCACTTATAATTTTCTTTGGAGCAAGTAAAATGCATATTTCAATGATTTTTCAGGGATGGGGAGAAAAACTCTTAGGACCGGTTCTCATTTTAATAGGCTTATTTATGCTCGATGTCATTAAAATCAAATTCCCGGTATTTTCAGGTTTAACCGAAAAAATTGGAGAAAAAAGCAAGGGTAGTTATTGGAGTACACTTTTGTTGGGAATGATTTTCGCACTGGCATTTTGTCCCTATAGTGGTGTTTTGTACTTCGTTATGCTTATCCCAATGACGGTGGCAAGTGCAAGTGGTTTGTATTTGCCTGTCTTATTTGCCATAGCCACGGGTTTACCTGTGATTCTTTTTGCATGGCTGCTGGCTTTTGCAGTTGGCAATGTGGGTAAACTATATAACCGGATTAAAACCTTTGAACTCTGGTTCAGACGTGTGGTTTCAGTTGTATTTATAGTGGTAGGCATTTATTATGTTGTGGTATTTTTTGCCCCCTAACCCCCTAAAAGGGGAACTAATTAGCACATTTTCAAATTATCACATTTTCAAATCATCCTCATGAATTTTCAAATTGTCAAATCACGGAATTTTAAAATAGCATTAATACTATTGCCCGTTTGGTATGTAATTTACAGCAACCT
>CAIQOG010000274.1 GCA_903873355.1 uncultured Bacteroidales bacterium | reverse complement strand
TAAGCATTATCAAGCCGATTATCCACCAGCGTAATCCTTTGATTTTCATTTTATTTCAGCAAAAAATCCTGACGCATGGGACTGAATGAATCGATCAGAATGCCATCTTCGAGGCAAGTTGCACCATGAAGGACATCCGGATCAACATAAAATCCATCACCTGCATGAAGAATTTTGGTGACACCGTTTATGGTTACTTCAAACACACCGCTTACCACATAGGAGGCCTGTGAGTGAATGTGTTTATGCTGATAGCCGATGCTTCCGGCTACGAATTTGATTTCAAGCAGCATCAGCTGTCCGTCATAACCCATCAGTTTGCGGATAAGTCCACCATCTACGTCCACGGTCGGAAGCTCTGTTCCGAATAAAAAATTCTCGCTTTTTGTTGTCATAATTTATTGGTTTTTTATTTCTGAAAAATAATAATTGCCTGTAAATGTGATAGTTTTGTCGTTTATTATCGTTGTTCTTGTTTTTGCATTATCAAAATCTTTATTGGCTGTGATAAACAGAAATTGCTTACCGTTTTTCAAACTGATTTTCACAGCCGAAAATGCTTCATCATCTTTTATCAAATTCAATTCCGAAAGATTTGTTTCGTAACCTTCAGTCACTTCACGTGTCAAATCGTAAAGTCCGTGTGGCTCGATGACCGAAACAAAAGTATGATTGGTTGCTCCGGGCTGACGAATCAGAAAGCAAGCTGTATTCCGCAGGTTGAAATTCGGATCATTTGCACCAATACGCGTCAGTTTAAATTCAGTCAGTGTGTCGGCGAGCGTTGTAATACTGTAAAACCGGTTTTGGTTTACAAAGGTAAAATTGGCTGTTGGTTTAGCAGTGTTTCCTGTTGCCTCCAGCCACAGGTGCTGGTAGCCGTTTTTCTTGCCAAATGGTTTTAGGTTGGATGTGTTTTTTTGAACCGTAAAATCAGTCGAAATCACTTGACCATTGTAATAAAACGGGAAATCGAGCTGATGAACCGTATCGGATTTTACCCTGAAAATATCAATCGCAAGCGGAAATTCAAAGGCTTTATTCGTCAGCAAAGCGACAGTCCTGTTTAGTATAACACCGTTGTAAGCATTTCGCTCAACCCCTGAAACAACCTGAATTCCTGGATTTTCGGCACTAAAGTAATTAATATCCGAGTGAAATTTCGACGATGTTTTTATATCTCCGTTGAAATCACTTTTTCCATCCACCGTAACCGTATTGTGAGCAATGGTTTGTGAGCCCCAGCTGTGATTTTCTTTGGTGTAGCCACCGCCGTCTTTGGGCTCAATATTCAGAAAACGCACTGCACCATAATCGGGCAATATACAATTTCCGTTATCATAAAACACCATCGAAAGTTTGTCGTAATGCCCGTGTGACAGTCCGTGTGAAGTGGCTTTAAAAGTCAAACAGCTTTGTTTATCGCCACTTCCGGTTCGTAAAATCGCTATTCCGCCTTCATCGCCTTTAGCTCCATCGCGCAGCAATGTAGGTTTCAGCTCAAAAGCCGGAATTTTTTCCGAAGCAACGGCTTTTGCAGCCTCTAACCCTTCACCTGAGACAATAAATGAATTTTGCTGACGGGCAATATCGAGCAGTTGTTTGTTGGCCGGATTGTTTTTGTACGCAATATCAACCGCGTAAACGATTTCCTGCGTTTTATAGGTTTTGTAAAGCGCATCATTAAGGTAGAAAAATTCACCATTGTAAGCACATTGTAACGCCGTATTTACAGCTTTATCCAGAATTCTGTCGCGATAGCTGAAAATGTTAAGTTCAGGTTGCTGATTCTGAATAACCTGTGCGAAAGTCATAAACGGCCAGATGGCATATCGTTGATAATAAGGACCTTCGGTGTAATAGCCATCGGGCGAAAAGAGCATTTCCAGCTGACGGAAAAAGCCGCTTTTCCCGTCTTTTTTCGAGCCATACAATGCTTTGGCAACCAGTTCTTTATCACCCATCGCATAGCCAATCATTCCCACAGCCGACAAAGCCCAGGTGCCGTGATTGTGCATTTTGTTGAATGTTTCATAATTGCTCTCATTCCCGTTTGACAGGAATTCTGCCATTGGTTTAAACAACTTATTTTCTATAGTTTCTCTGTCGTTTTTCGAAATGAAGTTGTATACACAATCGTAGGCATTGGCCGTGTGAACCAACCAAACCGCATCGTTCAGCGTTTGCCAAAACAGCTTTCCGCGTGCTTCGGATTTGATAACCGGATGCAGATCGAGCGTTGGATATAATGCCGCATATTTCAGCAGCATATCCTTCACAAACTGAACATATTTCGGGTTGCCGCTAATCTGAAACATAATTCCGGCAGCATTCATTGCGTAATAGTTGCTTTTATGCTTTTCGTGTGTGTAACCGCCGCCGCCATCCTTCGGAACCGGCACTTCCATTTTTTCGGCCAGAGCTTTGTCGGCAATAACTTTAAGTTCGTCGACCGATTTATCAAAAGCCGGATATTTTCCAACAGACGCTTTTATTTCCTGAACGGCTTTTGCGGTCAGAAATAAATTGGGATGTTCAACTGCAAAAGTGCTTGACGCAGCAAATAAAACAGCTATGAATAAGCTGAATTTCGGACGCATACTTAATCGATTATAATTTTTTCAGAATGTTTTTTTCCATTTACCGCAACGAAACTGAGAATATATACACCTGCTTTGGTCTGCAAATTGTTTGACAAAATACCTTCCTGAAGGTTTTGTACAAGTACCTGATTGCCTGAAGTATCAAAAACCCGCAATTTTCCGGCAACGCTTGTATTGGTTATCAACCTTTGGTTTGAAACAAATGCTTTAAAACCGCTATCTAATGTTATAGTTTTTATGTCGGTCAATAATCCATTGAAAAACGAAGCACCTGTCGTTGACCGGTTTGGCATGATGCGGCTTGTTGACCCTGAAGTCTGACTGCAACCTGGAACTTTGGCTGATGTGCCTCTATCACGTCCACGAATATCAACTGTTATTTCGGGATAATCAGTTGTGACATAAGATAATAAAGCTGATGTTGAGCAAGGTTCATACATGTTGATGCTTGTGCCAGCCAACGCAAGTTTCGGATCTTTTCCGGTGATTACCTGAGTTCCGGTTGCTGTAAAATTAGTATATTTCCCCTGATTCATTAAATTATTTTTCCATGTTACATCCATTGCAATATCGATTTGGTCAACATCCACATTGACGTTTGAAGATGTGCTATTGTAGACGTTATTATGTGCAATTACAGAGCCAATTGGTGGCATGGTGTAAGTGGTTCCACTGTTGTAATTAATACTGAATGACTGGCTACAATCAACTATAGTATTGAAAGTTACCAAAGCATTTTTTACTTGAAAATATTCATTTGCCAACGAATTTAATTTTCCTCTCATCATACAAATTGCCGATCGGGAATCTGTTCCACGAAGTTTGTCAAAATAATTATTGTACACTTTATGACTTTCGCCAATTATACGAACACCTCCGGAACCTGAAATACCATTCCCGAAAAAATAATTTCCTTCTACCGTGCTTGCGTTTCCATGCCTCAGAGTTAACATTCCACGACATTCGAAAAAAAGATTGTTGCTAAACAAATTCCCACAGGATTTGTTGGAAATAATTTCAATTTCACCGTTGCAATGTTCGAAGAAATTATTCGTAACCTGAATTCCTGCGGTTTGCATGGAGGTTGAACTATCTCCAAGCCGCATAATTTCCTGACCGTTTAATTCTGCGCCGGTGGCATCAACATTTGAATTCCTGTAACCAAAATAATTATTGTCCACAATATGATTTGGTACAATTCCAGCTGAAAGCCAAACCACCAGCAGGGTGCCCATATTGCTTTTATTCTGAAAACTGCAATGATCCACCCTGTTATTGGCTCCATAAAGCGAAACCCATTTCGTATCTATTGTACTGTCGGCCGGATTACAATCAACTATTGCACAGTTTGTTACGCGGCAGTTGTTCCCAAATTCAGATGAAGAAGTTCTGAATCCGATTATTTCGGAAGTACTCAGATTTCCGTTTTTGAAGAAAAGACCGGAAACTTCGATGCAACTACCTGAAAATCCAATATGTGAAGCACCGGTAAGAATTACTAAGCCCGGAGTCTGAGCCATTAAAACAATTGGCTGAGATGCTGTTCCTGTGGCTTTAAAGGATACAACCTGATTTGCCCATGTTCCGTTTTTCCACTCAATGGTATCACCGGCACTCCAGCTTCCACCATTAATTTGTGTAGCCGAAGTTACCTGAGTTTTTCGGGCGTTTACTGTCAGTGAGCAAATTGTGAGAATAAATAAAAGCAGTTTGTATTTCATTTTTAATTAAATATCAGATTTTGTTTTATGTCCTTTAATTTTTCTTTATAATAAATTTCAAAAAATGGTCTTTGTGATAACAAGTCGGCACGATACAGCTGTAAAAATAGCTTTTTTTGAGCACCGTCCCAATCGGAAATTTGCTGGTATGGAAAGGCACTTTTCGGCTTTCCTGCAAACTGGGCCACATATTCCAACGCTTTACTAATACTTCTGCCATCCTCAGATTTCAGATTATATAAATCAACATCCATTGTCTTGGCAATGAAGCAGATATCAAGTATATGAATCAGATTAAATACTGAGTAATGAAGCGCTTTGGTTCGAACCAACTCGGCCGGTTGTTTACCATCCGGCTCAATTTGCGCGAAAAGCCTGCGTGCCGGAAAATCATTCAGGTATTTACGTGCAATATCCTCTTTCCCAACAAACAACGCATATCGGATTGCCTGAACATCAAATGCTGTTCCATGGTTATTTTTAGCGTTATATTCCTGATTACCAACTTCGGAAGTCATCATCCATTGCAGGTACTCATCAAACCAGTTTTTCAGTTTCTGAAGGTCGGCTTC
>CAIQOG010000273.1 GCA_903873355.1 uncultured Bacteroidales bacterium | reverse complement strand
GTCCGAAGATGATTCCAGGCATCGGCAAAACACCGAAGAAATAGATGCTTCTCCATGGATTGAAGAATATGGCGGCAAAGAGAACGGCCGAGACGGCTCCAGATGCTCCTACTGCACTGTAATAGACATTATTACGTTGTTTCATCAGCGCCCAAATACTCGAAAAAATCGAGGATCCGACAAATAGGGCAATATAATAATAGGTGGAGTACCCTCCGAAATTCAGCTCAAAAGCGTGTTCGACGATCATGCCGAAAGACCACAAAACAATCATATTGACCAGCAAATGTTCCCAATTGGCATGCACCAGGATATGCGAAAGCATTCGGTGGTACTGTATTTTGTGGTAGATTTTGAAGGCATTGAACTCAAATTGTCTGATTACCTCCCTGTTTGAAAAGGCCAGAATGGAAGTTAGCGAGATGATGATGACCAGCATTATTGTAATTGAAGCCATATTGTCAGAGGTGTAAAATTTTGTAAGTTAATTCGCGCAGGAGTTCCCCGTTTTCGGTGGTTCCACCCCGGGCGCCTTTCGATCTGAGATCATATTCCCTGAGCAGCGAAATGGCCAGAATGGCTTTCTGCAAAGGATAATTGCGTGCTGCAGTAAGATAATCATTGAGGAAGAACGGACTCACCCCCAATTTTTGAGCCACCTCTCCCTGGTTGCTCTTGTTTTCGATGGAGTGATAAGTGAGAATTTTTCTGAAATAGGAGACCAGGATACCCAAAACCATGATCATAGGAAGTGCTTTCTCATTGTGAATCATGTAGTTGAGGATTCTGTTTGTCTTATACAGATCCTTCGCCCCGAGGGCCTTCTGAAATTCAAAGGCATTGTATTCTTTGCTTATTCCAATATTTTTCTCCACATCATCTACCGTGATACTGGTACCTGGAATGGCAGAGAATATAACCTTATCCAGTTCATTGACAATTCGTTGCAGGTTGTTTCCGACGTGATCGGTAATCATCTGCACCGCTTTGGGCTCGATGCCAAGCTGTTTCGTCTTGAGGTAATCGACAATCCAGCCCGCCACCTGATTTTCGTAAAGCGGTTTCGACTCGAGGTATACCCCGTGCTTCTGGATGGCCTTGTATAATTTTTTGCGCTTGTCGAGGGTCTTGTATTTGTAACAGATAACCAGCAAAGTCGTCGGTGCAGGCTTTTCCACATAAGAGACAAGCTCTTCAATATCGCGAATGTTCTGGGCTTCCCGGATAACCACCACCTGCCGCTCGGCCATCATCGGGTAACGGCGGGCAGCCGTCATGATCGTATCCAGGGTGATATCCTTTCCGTAAAGCAGCGTCTGATTGAAAGATTTTTCACTCTCAGTCAGCACGTTTTCGAGGATGTAATCGCTTACAACATCGATGTAATAAGGCTCTTCACCCTCCAAAAAATAAACGGTGCCGAATTTATTGCTTTTTAAATCGGAAAGGATTTTAGGATAGTCCATTCGATCAGAATTTCAGATGTTTAACTGATCTTCCGTCGTTGATGATCTCCATGAGTGCATTGATCCCCACCTCCAGATGGGCGTTTACAAACAAACGGGTCACCTCCCTGTCGCTTTCCTG
>CAIQOG010000272.1 GCA_903873355.1 uncultured Bacteroidales bacterium | reverse complement strand
TGTTACCATAGGCACTCAAACCTGGATGGTAGAAAACCTAAAAACAACCAAATACAATGATGGTACAGCTATTCCATTGGTTACAGATGGTATAGCTTGGGGAATTTTAGCTACTCCCGGATATTGTTGGTATAATAATGATGCAGCAAGCTACAAAAGCACTTATGGCGCATTGTACAATTGGTATGCGGTAAACTCCACCAAATTAGCCCCTGCAGGCTGGCACGTGCCTACCGATGCTGAGTGGACCACGCTTACCACTTATCTGGGTGGCGAGAATGTAGCCGGTGGCAAATTAAAAGAAACGGGCACTACGCATTGGCTAAGCCCGAATACCGGAGCTACCAACGAAACCGGCTTCACTGCCCTTCCGGGTGGCAGCCGTCACAGCAACAATTATACGTTCAACAGCCTTGACTACTACGGTTACTGGTGGAGTGCTACTGAGACCAATACGAGCAACGCCTGGGGCAGGTATATAAATGAACACAACAGCAATGTGTACAGTAGCTACTACTATAAGCAGGCTGGATTCTCAGTGCGTTGTCTTAGGGACTATTAATTTATTAAACAATATTAATAATGTAACAGTCTAAAATTTGAAGACTGAATTCTTAATCATAAATAAATATGGATAAAGATTTGTGGCTTAAGGACTCCTTTATTGGGCACCAAATACCAAATTGGAAATGTCCAATTTGCACGGATGGACTTTTAAAAATTGAAGATAAACATTTTCATTTTGAGGAAACATTGCAGTCTTTAAATTTGCACTTAGAAGATGATTGGTATCCTGAATGTATTTGTTACAGATTTCATGGAACTTTAAAGTGTCAAAATTGTGAAGATTTTATTGCATTTTTAGGTAAAGGAAATGTTGAATATTATCACTATTATGATGAATCAATGAAAGTTTATGAGGAGGCTTATAATGATATATTTTTCCCTCTTTACTTTCATCCTAACCTTAAATTGTTTGAAATCAATAAATGCTGCCCTGAAGACATTAAAAAAGAAATCGAAAATTCTTTTGGACACTTTTGGAATGATCTACCATCATGCGCAAATAAAATCAGATCAAGTTTAGAACTTATAATGAACCAACAAAAAGTAAAAAAACACTACATTAAAAGTGGTAAACGTAAAATATTGAGATTACACAATCGCATTGAAGAATTCAAAAAGTCAAAACCTGAGGTTGCAGACTTTTTATTAGCAATTAAATGGATTGGTAATACTGGTAGTCATATTGGTAAAATTGAAAAAACAGACATCTTAAATGCCTATGGACTTTTAGAACATTCAATAAACAAGATATATGATGACACTGAAAGTAAGTTGAAAAGAATTTCTAAAGAAATCAATAAAAGGAAAGGAACAAGAAAGCAAAAAAAATAACTATTCCCGTTAGCTTTAATTTACAATCCATACTACTATAAACCCAAAAGTCCATTGTTCAGTCAGAACGAAGAGCTTTATTTATTTCAGCAGCTGACAGACAAAAAAGCAGATGCGGAGATTAAGTCAATAATTCTCCGCATAAAATGCGGAGAATAAACCGCCTACTATTGCTGTTTCGAAATTAACGTTAAGATAAAAGCCCCTCGTTCAGTCAGAACGAGGGGCTTTTATCTTGTTCCCCTTTAGGGGTTAGTGGTCTTCTTTACACTACATAGGTTGTAGAAGCAGTATCACCACCACGACCGGTCCAGTTGGTATGGAAGAATTCACCACGTGGTTTGTCAATGCGTTCGTAAGTATGTGCTCCAAAGTAATCACGTTGTGCTTGCAACAGATTAGCAGGAAGACGTTCGCTGCGGAAACCATCGAAGTAGCAAAGCGCCGAAGTCAATGCAGGTGCAGGAATACCGTTGGTCAGTGCAGCAGCACAAACACGACGCCATCCGGCCTGAGCGTTTTCTACGATTGCTTTGAAATGTGGGTCAAGCAATAAGTTTTCTAAACCCGGATTTATATCAAATGCTTTTTTGATATCTCCCAAGAACGTAGAACGGATAATACATCCACCACGCCACATCAAAGCAATACCACCGAGATTCAAATTCCATTTGTATTCAGTTGCAGCTTCCATCATCAGGTTGTAACCCTGAGCGTAAGAAATAATTTTAGCTCCAAATAAAGCATCTTTCAGGTCATCAATCATTTGTTTTTTGTCACCTGTGAAGTTTACTTTTGGTCCGCTGATTACTTTAGATGCTTTTACACGAATGTCTTTCTGAGAAGATAGACAACGTGCAAATACCGATTCGCCAATCAACGTCAATGGAATACCAAGATCAAGAGCCGAAACGCCTGTCCATTTTCCGGTACCTTTCTGACCTGCTGTATCAAGAATTTTTTCTACCAATGGTGAACCATCTTCATCTTTCACAGCCAGAATATCACGGGTAATTTCAATCAGATATGAATCCAGATCGCCTTCGTTCCACACTTTGAATACTTCGTGCATTTCGTCGGCGCTCATACCCAACAAATCTTTCATAATCTGATAAGCTTCGTTGATAATCTGCATGTCACCATACTCAATACCGTTGTGAACCATTTTCACAAAGTGACCGGCACCACCCTCGCCTACCCAGTCGCAACAAGGTACGCCGTTTTCAACTTTTGCAGATACAGCCTGGAAAATTTCTTTCACAGCAGGCCATGCAGCAGGAGAACCGCCCGGCATCATGGAAGGTCCTAACAATGCACCTTCTTCACCACCCGAAACACCGGTACCGATAAAGAGAAGTCCTTTACTTTCAACGTATTTGGTACGACGAATAGTATCGGGAAAGTGTGTGTTACCACCATCGATAATGATATCACCGGCTTCCAAATGAGGAATCAGTTGTTCGATAAAATCGTCAACAGCCTGACCCGCTTTTACCAACATCATTACCTTGCGTGGTTTTTCCAGTGAGTCGCAAAGTTCTTTTACAGAGTGTGCACCAATAAAGTTTTTACCGGCACCACGACCTGCCATAAATTTGTCTACTTTTTCAACTGAACGGTTATAAACACCTACGGTAAAGCCTTTGCTTTCCATGTTCAGTACCAGGTTTTCGCCCATTACGGCCAACCCGATTAATCCAATGTCTGCTTTTTGTTTCATGATAAAAATTTGATAATTAGTTATTTATTTGTAATATCTTTTAATTCTTTATTTTCTATTGTTCAACCCTTTCGGGGTAATCATGTCACTATTTATTTCAATTGTAAATCGTAAATACGTTGAACCCTATTTGTTTTAGTTTATCTATAGATTTTTCTGCAACATTCTTTGCCGTTATCGTAAATGCCGGAAATTCCCTGCGGGTAGGATAATCGCCCCGAAGTTGTTCGAACAGAACCACGTTGTTTCTTAAATCTGTGTCGTCGTTTCGAATATCGTATGTATGCAGAATGGCCTTCGAAATGATTTGTTGTTCAGTCAATTCGGCGCCATCGAGTTCAAAAACAGGTTCTTTGGGTTCTTCTACTCCCATAGGTTTCCAATTTTCAAGTCCTAATCCGAAAAACTCACTAATCGCATGAACGCTCATTTGGGTTCCGGTTGCTTTTCCATCCTTAGAATAACCTGCAATATGCGGAGTGGCTATTTCAGTCAGGTTCAACAGTTCCAAATCCAAATGCGGTTCATTTTCCCAGCAGTCGCAGACGAAAGCGGAAATCTGTCCTAATTTCAAAGCATTTTTCACAGCTTGTGTTTCCATTACTTCACCTCGACAAGAGTTTATCAGAACCGGTTTACGCTTTAATTCTGCAAAGAATGCCGCAT
>CAIQOG010000271.1 GCA_903873355.1 uncultured Bacteroidales bacterium | reverse complement strand
TGCAGGTGTTAGGTAAGGCGAATCTGTTTCCAGCAAGATGTGTTTGAGGTCAATTTGTTCCACAACAGCTGCCAGACCTGAATTTTTAAAAGTAACTATTCCGTTAATTCCCAACAGAAATCCGCCAAATTCAATGATTTCACGTGCATCCTCGACAGAACCCGTAAAACTATGAAAAACGCCTCTCAATCCTAAGTTTCTGTAAGATTGAAGTGCCTGCATAGTTTCACTAAAGGAATCGCGCACATGAATAATTACCGGTAATTTATATTCCAATGCCCACTCAATTTGCTGCTGAAATGTAATGATTTGTTCTGTCAAAAAAGTTTTATCCCAATATAGGTCGATACCAATTTCACCCACAGCAATCCAGCTTCTGCGCTCCAACTCCGATTTTATCAAAGCTAGTTCTTCTCTGTAACTTTCCTTTACGCTCGTGGGGTGAAGTCCGATTGCAGCATAACAATAGTGTGGATATTCTGCTTCAAGCGCCAACATTTGAGGTAGTGATTCGCTGTCCACATTCGGCAGTATGATTTGAGAAACCCCTGAATTTTTGGCTCGTAGAATGGCTTCGGCACGGTCTGTGTCGAATTCTTCGGAATAAATATGGGAATGAGTATCAATCATTTTAATTTCCAATGAAAGAAATATCCAATTTCCAATAAAAAAACATTGAAAATTGGAAATTGAATAATTTGCACATTAGGGTTATTCCCACTCAATAGTTGCAGGTGGCTTAGAGCTGATGTCGTATACAACGCGGTTCACACCTTTTACCTTATTGATGATTTCGTTGGACATTTTGGCCAAAAATTCGTAAGGTAGTTGCGCCCAGTCGGCAGTCATAGCATCAGTTGAAGTTACAGCACGAAGCGCTACCGCATTTTCGTAAGTACGTTCGTCACCCATCACTCCCACCGACTGTACCGGGAGCAGAATTACACCTGCCTGCCAAACCTTATCATATAGATTCCATTCACGAAGTCCGTTAATAAAAATATCATCAGCATCCTGCAAAATACGCACTTTCTCGGCTGTTATATCACCCAAAATACGTACTGCTAATCCAGGTCCTGGAAAGGGTTGACGTTTGATAAGGTGGTGCATCATACCTAACTCAGTTCCCACACGGCGTACTTCGTCTTTGAAAAGCAATCGCAATGGTTCACAAAGTTTTAAATGCATTTTCTCAGGAAGTCCACCCACGTTGTGGTGCGATTTAATCACTGTTCCTGTTATAGAAAGCGATTCAATAATATCGGGATAAATAGTGCCCTGAGCCAACCATTTTACGTCTTTTATTTTGTGTGCTTCTTCATCGAACACGTCGATAAAACCGCTACCAATGATTTTTCGTTTTTGTTCAGGGTCAGATACTCCGGCTAATGCCTTGTAGAAACGCTCTTTCACATTCACACCAATCACATTCAGACCAAGGTGCTCGTAATCACGCATCACATTTTCAAACTCGTTTTTGCGAAGCAATCCGTGATCTACAAAAATACAGGTCAGGTTTTTACCAATGGCTTTATTGAGCAACACCGCTGCAACAGACGAATCCACACCGCCAGAAAGTCCCAAAACAACTTTGTCATCACCCAACTGTTTTTTCAGTTCTGCAACGGTCGATTCAACAAACGAAGCAGGCGACCAATCCCGTTTGCATTCGCATATATTCAGGAAGTTTTCGAGCAACTGCGTTCCATCCAACGTGTGAAAAACCTCAGGATGAAATTGTACTCCCCAGGTTTTTTCACCTTCTACTTTGAAAGCAGCTAATTCTACATCATCTGTACTGGCTATTTTTTTGAAACCGGCAGGTATTTTGGTAATGCTATCGCCGTGAGACATCCAGATTTGCGATCCGGGTTGAATATCTTTCAGCAATAAATCATCCTGATCGATAAAAGTCATATTAGCACGACCATATTCGCGCGAACCAGCCGATTCCACATTTCCACCCGACGTATAAGCCATAAACTGAGCGCCATAGCAAATACCCAACACCGGAAATTTTCCGCGAATCAGACTTAAATCTGTTTTAAAAGC
>CAIQOG010000270.1 GCA_903873355.1 uncultured Bacteroidales bacterium | reverse complement strand
ATTTTATATGGGAAAAAACTAATAGTTCCATATCTCAAGAAAACAGAAGTAATATTTAATCTGAAATTATAATTGACAATTTGTAACCGACTTTACGTTGTTCAGTAAAAATGCTTGTTCATTGGCAATGAACAACTAAAAGTATTGAACATAAATGAATTTTTGAAAGGCAGTAATTTTTTATCATTTGTTTTGCCAAGTGAGTGTATTACGATCAGCACCATCCAAAACTAAGTCTTCTGCTTCAATAAATGGATCGTACCAATCTGCTTTTTTACGCGCCCATTCTATCCATATTTGTTGTTTTTCTGTTAACGAATTGTTTTTTATTGCATGATCTTCATATGCATTTATATAATTTCTTAACTCTATGGCTTTCTGATAACGATCTGCAAGTTGAAGTGTCGATTTGAAATCAGACAATTCTTTTTCTTTAAGAGCTTGTAAATCTTTCTTTTGTTGTTCTTTAAGATGGTATGCAGCCCAATATCTATCTCTTTCTTCACGTTCAGTTTTCTTATTGTGAGCAATCACTTCAAGTTTTGCAATTATATCCAATAGCTTATCTTCTAAAAGAATAGTACTGTCTGCCCATTCTCTTTGGGGGTACATATAATAATACTTTATACATAATCTACCATTATAATCAAATCTAGAATTTAGCCTAGAACCATCCTGATAATTAATTCTGTTTGATTTTTCAGCTATTGAAATTTGGAGCTCTTCACCTAAAATTACAGCAAAGCTATTACCAGCGTTTCCTATTACAGAATGCCCACAAGCATTCATCATAGTTATAAATTGCTCCATTAAACGCAAGGCACGTGGTAACAGATTTTTTGATACGTTTATTACAAACGTATTGCCTCTTTTATAATTCCAATTTTTACTGTCTTTATGATTGTAGTATTCTTTGGTTATGGTGATTAATGGGTCAACATTTCGGGGACTAATTTTCTTTGCATCTTCAGACTTTAGCTTCTTTGAAATTTCAGCTTTGTTTTTGTTTAATGCGGTTGTGTCTTTGGAGAAGTATTCTTCACTATCATCATCCGTTCTTAACCATAAAGATATCTCTTGTTTTTCTGTGGTTGATTCCCGAAAAATATCTTTGGTAACTGATTTGCCGAATTTCAGTTTAGACCAATATCCATTGGGTGGAATGATAATAGCCATTTCATTGCAAACTTCACGCAGACAAGTGTAGGAAATGTAGTATTTCCTGGAAATGGCTGCTAATGGTTCTGACCAAACAAGGTCGTAAAATTCTTTTCTTGAAAAAATAGTTTTTGCCATAAGTGAATAGTTTCTTTGGGATTCTATAAATTCAGACAAAAGGTAATTTGTTGTAACAATCAAATATTAAATGTAATCCGATTGTCAAACAATCCATTTTCTCCATACATTACATATCCCAATTGATTAGTTAATAATTTTGTTTTTCCAATTTCAAAATCAGGAGTATTTTCGTGTGTATGTCCATATATCCAATAATCAGGACTTGTTGTTTCAATTAAATCAAACAATTCCACAGCAAAAGCTTCATTCAGTATATCGCCTTTATATTTTGGAGGATAATTCATGAAGGTTGGGACATGATGTGTAACTACTACGTTTTTAGTTGTTTGTTTATTTTCCAACCCTTGTTTCAAAAAGTTGAGACTTTCAGTGGATATTCCGGATCAAAACGCCCGCCTTCTCCGGATGAAATTGACCACCCTTCTCCGGATGAAAATGACCAGGTCTCTCCGGTTGAAGTTGACCACCTGATTTAGCTATTATTTTCTTGCTCAT
>CAIQOG010000269.1 GCA_903873355.1 uncultured Bacteroidales bacterium | reverse complement strand
GTATTATTGCGTACAAATACGAATACATTTATGTACCGCGATTTTCAGACTCGGAATGTGATGATAAAAGACGGCGAACCCTATTTTATCGATTTCCAGGGTGGGCGTCGTGGGCCTTTGCAATACGATGTTGCTTCATTCCTTTGGCAGGCTAAAGCCAATTTTAACGATAAGATACGTGAGGAACTACTAAAAGTTTATTTTCAATCTTTAAATAATTTTATGCCTGTAAACGAATTGGAATTTGGTGAGCAATTACGACATTTTGTGTTATTCAGAACTTTGCAGGTTTTAGGTGCATACGGATTCAGAGGCTATATTGAGCGGAAACAACATTTTATCGAAAGTATTCCATTTGCTATTGAAAATCTTAAACAAATACTATCAACTGATTTTTCAGAATATCCATATTTTGTAAATGTTCTGAAACAAATGACTGAATTGGAGCAATTCAACAAAAAAAAGGATGGCCGCGAGACTTTGCTCGTAAAAATTTATAGTTTCTCCTACCGAAAAGGAATACCTGAAGATACAACCGGGAATGGTGGCGGATTTGTATTCGATTGTCGGTCAATAAATAACCCCGGGAAATATAGAGAATATATGAAAATTACAGGATTGGATGAACCTGTAAAAAAGTTTTTGGAAGAGGATGGAGAAATTACCGAATTTTTGGAGAATGCAACTAATTTGACCGATGTTGCTATTGTAAAATACATTGAAAGAGGTTTTACGGATTTAATGATTTGTTTCGGTTGTACAGGTGGACAGCATCGTTCAGTTTATTCTGCGCAGAGAATTGCTGAACACATAAGCATGAAATTTGGTGTGGATGTGCAACTTATCCATCGAGAACAAAACATTGAACAAAAATTTCCATGTCGATGAAAGCAATGATATTCGCCGCAGGGCTTGGCACAAGACTAAAACCACTTACAGACAATTTACCGAAAGCATTAGTTCCAATTGTCGGAAAACCACTTTTGGAGCATGTTATTCTGAAACTTAAAACCAGCGGTTTCGATGAAATTATTATCAATGTTCATCATTTTCCTGAACAGATTATTGATTTCCTGAAAGCTAATAACAACTTTGACATTCGTATTGAAGTATCAGATGAGCGTAATGAATTATTGGATACAGGTGGCGGAATTCGCAAAGCGGCATGGTTTTTCGATGACGGAAAGCCTTTCCTGGTGCATAATGTAGATATTCTGTCGAATGTAGATTTGACTGCACTTTTTAATCAACATTTACATGCCAATTCATTGGCTACATTGGTAGTAAGTAAGCGCGACACGTTTCGTTACTTACTTTTTAATGAAAATTTGAAGTTGGCTGGCTGGATAAATGAAAAGACCAGTGAAACAAAACCTGCAAATCTGATAAATACCGAACATTACAACAAATTAGCATTTTCAGGCATTCAGATTCTTTCACCAAAAGTTTTTGAACTGATGCCCGAAATGGATACTAAATTTCCAATTATGGATTTCTATCTGAAAAATGCTGCCACACAAACTATAAATGGTTATATTCCTGATAATTATAAAATGTTGGATGTCGGGAAATTGGATGTAATCGTTGAAGCTGAAAAGTTTGTTAGGAACTTATAAAACCACTTCTTCCATACTTTTTTTGAGTAGTTAGAATGATACTAAGGCACAATCATTTGAATTGCATTCGGAATTATGCTGATTTTATAAGGTGAGAACCCATTTACTATGATTCCATCAGCTTCCATTAATGCGGTTTTATCACATTGTACCATAAGATCTTTTGTTCGAAATGATTCAATAACCGGATGTTCGAGCAGTTTACCATTAAATAATCGCAACAAAGCAGTAAGAATATCCACAAAAGTCGGTTTTTTTGCCATCATCACATCCAGCAAACCATCATACGGGACAGCATTTGGGTTTTGCTTCATACCTCCACCACTGAAACAACCGTTAGCCACATTCATGGTGAACATACTTTCTGCTAGATTTTTTTCGTCTGAGAAAAGCCTCACTTTATGAGGTTTATAGGTAAAAACAGCTCCCAGAAGTGCGATAGTATACATAAATGAATGACTGCCAAAGATTTCTTTCAAACGGTGAGTAAGATTTACAACCGCTGCATCAAGCCCTAATCCAATTGAGTTGATAAAATAATGCGACTCTTTCACACCTTCCATATCATATTCAACTTTGCCTATGTCGATTGGCTGAATTTTGCCATTGAAAAATACATCAATTGATTTCTTATAATCGTTCGTCAGTCCCCAGAATCTTCCCCAATCGTTGCCTGTTCCTCGTGGAATTAAGGCAATTTTCAATTGTGATGTATTTTCAATTTTGGCACTGAAAATTCCGTTTATTACCTCACTCATAGTACCATCACCACCCATCACAATGAAATTTTGATAGTTTTTCTCTGCAAAATTTCGTGCAATTTTTGAAGCATGCCCGGCAAATTTGGTCAAGCGATAATCGAACTGAATACCGGCATGTTTCAACATCAGAAAAAGATATTTTTGCTGTTGTCTGAAATTCCTTTTTCCAGATTTAGGATTTATTATTATTGCCCAATGTTCTGAATTGCTCACTTCAATTGTGTTATTATAGATATTTATTGTTCTCAAATCTGAGTAAGATACAAATCCAGCAATGTCATAGCCGCCATAGCTTCTACTATTGGTACAGCACGGGGCAAAACGCAAGGGTCATGACGTCCTTTTGCTTCCAGTTCTACTTCGTTGGTATGAATATCAAGTGTATTTTGTTTTTTCGAGATAGTAGCAACGGGTTTGAATAACACCCGGAAATAAATATCCTGTCCATTACTGATTCCACCCTGAATACCACCTGAATTATTAGTTTTAGTACTGACTTTGCCGCCATTTTTCACAAAAGAATCATTCATCTCTGAACCCTTAAGACCAACTCCATCAAAACCACGTCCGTAATCAAAACCGTGAGTTGCATTAATACTGAGCATAGATTGCGCCAATCGTGACTGTAGCTTATCAAAAATAGGTTCGCCTAAACCAACAGGAACACCTTTTATAACACACGAAATAATACCACCAATTGAATCGCCCTCTTTTTTGAGATCGGCAATATATTGAATCATTTGTTCAGCTACTTCCTGCTGTGGGCAACGAACAATATTGTTTTCAATCTGTGACAAATCGGCAGTTTCGAAAGTTTGTGTCATGGCAATATGTCCAACCTGAGAAGTAAAAGCAGTAATTTCAACTCCATGTTTCTTCAATGCGAGCTTTGCAATAGCACCGGCAACTACACGCGAAGCAGTTTCACGTGCTGAACTGCGACCTCCTCCTCTATGGTCACGAATACCATATTTCTGTTGGTAAGTATAATCGGCATGCGAGGGACGGAATATTTCTTTTAAATGGTCGTAATCCGAACTGTGTTGATTTTCATTCCAGATAATAAAAGCTATGGGAGTACCGGTTGTTTTTCCCTCGAAAACACCCGACAGAAACTCAACTTTATCTCCCTCTTTTCGAGGTGTTGAAATGGCCGATTGTCCCGGACGACGACGATTTAACTCATTTTGAATAAACTCTTCGTTCAACTCAATTCCCGGAGGGCAACCATCCACAATTCCACCAATTCCCTTACCATGAGATTCACCAAACGAAGTGAAAGTAAACAATTTTCCAAGTGTATTTGACATATTTCTTTGTGTTCTGAGATGTTAGGATAATAATTTTTGTGTGTAACTTTCGCTACAAAGTTATTAAAAAGTTTTAAATTCGATATGAAATTAAAACAAAATGGACATCAAACGGCATGAAACCATTTGATATCCATCGAGTTAATACATATTAGTTTTTCTTTTAATTACAG
>CAIQOG010000268.1 GCA_903873355.1 uncultured Bacteroidales bacterium | reverse complement strand
GTGTTAAAACATAATCTGTATGTGTTTCCAAAAAATCCACCTGTCTTTGTAATTTAAATTCATCAATCCAATAGTCATCTCCTTCGCAAAAAGCAATATATTTTCCCTTACCTGCATTTAGTATTGCAAGCTGATTGGCTTTTGCACCTACATTGCTTTCGTGCAGAATAATCTTAATTTTGTCAGGATATTTAGTAGCATAATCAACTATAACAGCACGTGTATTATCTGTTGAACAATCCTCACCAATAATAATTTCATATTCAAAATTAACTTTTTGCATTAACACACCCTCAATGGCATTGGCAATATACTTTTCGTGATTATATGCCATGATTAAAACTGAAACCATTGTTGATTTTTTACTTACCATCGTTCAGTATCATCATTAAGATTGTACCATTATCATTTGACATTTCAACAAATCCACATTTTTTATATGAATTGATTGCAGCAAGATTATTTGAATTTACCTTCAACCACACTTTTTTGATTTTCAAGGTATTAAATGTATACTTTATAATTTGCAATGTCGCTTCCGTGCCAATTCCTTTGTTGTGAAATTTCGGATTTCCAATAAAAATATGGAATTGAGCTGAGCTCTGATCTATGTCTGTTAACTGCACATTTCCAACATATTCTTCATTTTCACCAACACATATTGCGAATCTCTTTTCATCTTTACTTAGCAAAACTCTGGAAAGCCACTCAGTTTCTGTTTGTAAAGTAATCTCTTTATCAGGCTTATTACCGGTGTATTTCCATATTTCCGGATTATTCCTCCACAAATATGAAATTGCTGCATCTTCTATTCTCAAAGGTCTTAAAAAAACATTCATGAAATTATTTGTTTAATAATAAATCTCATATCTTCTTCATTGTAACGCTGATCAACAGGCAAATGCAAAACTTCATTTGTAAGCAAAGACTCTAAATCATTTTCGTTACACCAATCATTTACATTTGGCCAGTAAGTAGCTATAAATACCTTATTATCAATTAGCTTTTGCTTTAATCCGGGTTTTTTATTCCAAAAAGGATAAACCATCGGAACTATTTCATTATCAATATCAAATTTTAATTCGTTGTGTATTGATAATTCTTTATGCAAAGTTTGAAAATTCTCTTTTCTTTTTTGTTGAACGAACTCGTAATCTATATTGCAAAGCAAAGCTTTTGTAAGTTTCGACATTTGTAGTATCGGTTGTCCGAATAAAACGTTCTCATTTTCTTTAAAATCATTATATCCTGCTTCTGCACCAAATTCAATTCTATTAAGCAAATGCCGGAATCTATTCGTTGAATCATCAAGCGTAAAATCTACTTCTAAAACTCCATCAAGATACAAATAAGCACCATCCGGTACTCCAAAGAACTTACGACACGAATAAAAAGTAGAAACAGTTGGAATCGGTTTTGAGAAAAAGGATTGTGAACTGTCAATAATTAAATTCGGACATGAAATTGCTAACTTTTGAATGAATTTATCCTTAATCCCGAAATAATTTGTATATAAAAACCCCTCATTGGACTGAACTTTATTAAAATTAAAAACCGGTTCAAAATCGATATTGATATGATAAAATTCAAAATCAATTTTAAGTTTTTCAAAAGGTTCCAGTATAGCATCACAAGTGAAATAAGGGATATACACTTTCGTGAGTTTTTTAGAAAATAAAATTAACTCCAGCGCATTACGGCCTGTATTTAAAGCTAACGCATCGCAATGATACTCTTTTGCTTTTCTTAATTCAAGTTCGAAATAACCACCAATTTCATTCATACCAAGTCGTAATTATCTAACATCAAATTAACCTTATCTTTCGAATTAAACATCAACACATCTAAAATCGACAATCCGGGAATAAATTCATTCTTGAATTGAGGATATGCGGTAAAATTTGTTTTTAAGAAATGTAATTGTATATTTTCGTGTTCAAAATCGGCTTTATTATATAATTCTACACCTCCAATTGCATTATAATACTCTGTTGTACCCATTATTTTACAAATTGATAAAACTTTATCCTGAGCTTTTAATTCATACGGTTTGTTAATTTCAGATGACATAACAAATTCAGTATCAAATTGAAGAAAATCAGCAATTTTCAGTATGCTGTTTGAAACAAAAACTCCAAGATTATCTGTGTCAAATTTAATAATATCCGAAATTAAATTAAAAGTATCTTTAAAATAGGGTGCCTTTCTGTAGGCTTGCTCAATTGTTAGCAGCACTTTTTCCCTATTTTTTCCAATATTTATCTCATTTATCTTCTTAAATGGACTTGCACCCTGCATTGGTACATTAATCATAAATGCGTCTCCATTCAACAATATCCTGTTACGATTAATCCATCCTCCTTTAATAAAATTCACATCGTCGTAAATTACATATTTGTCTACCGCTTTGATTAATTGGAAATAACCTATATACGGCAAAAAATAGGGCTGCATTATTCCAAGCTTCATTTTCCGTTTTTTATGATTGAACAAACCTTGTTTATTTCCATTTCATTCATTTCTACAAATATCGGCAAACATATTACTTGTTCAGCTGCCTTCTGAGCAACTCTTAAGTTATCCGGCGCCGCTGACATTAATTCTCTATATGGTTCGAAATGACTTATTAAGGGATAAAAATACCTTCTTGCAAAAATGTTGTTTTCTCTTAACCTTTCGTACAGTGCATCACGGCTTATTTTATAAACATCCTCGTCAACGAAAACCGGAAGGTAAGAATAACAATGTGTAACACCCTCCATATCTGGCAAAAAACGAATGCCGGACACATCTTTCAATAGTGTTTGATACAATTCTGTTATTGATTTTCGTTTTGCAATAAAACCATCAATATATTTCAATTGGAGTAATCCGTATGCAGCCTGAAGTTCATTTAATTTCGCATTAATGCCCGGCTCTTCAACCGTAGTTTCGCCTCTGAAGCCAAAGTTTTTCAAATTATCAATGTGATGCTTCATTTCCTCTGTATGGCAGATTATCGCTCCACCTTCAATGGTACTGTACACTTTAGTGGCATGAAAACTTAGTATAGACAAATCACCCTGATTCAAAACTGAAATGCCATCTTTTTTTACACCAAAAGCATGAGCAGCATCATATATAACTTTTAATCCATGTTTGTCGGCAATTCGTTGTATTTCAGCCATCTTACAGGGATTTCCATACACATGCACAGGCATTATGGCAGTAGTATTGGGCGTAATAGCTGCTTCAATTTTTGATGGATCTAAATTAAAGTAATCAGGCTCAATGTCAACGAAAACAGGTGTAATCTTGTTCCACCAAAGAGAGTGTGTAGTAGCTACAAAACTAAAGGGTGTTGTAATTACTTCGCCTTGAATATTTAATGCCTGTAATGCTGATATTAAAGCTAATGTGCCATTAGAAAACAAAGATATGTATTTGACTCCAAGATAGTTGGCCAATTGCTGTTCCAACTGTTGATGCAACGGACCATTATTTGTCAACCATTTATTTTCCCATATTTGTTCTAAATAGGGTAAAAATTCATCTAGGGGCGGTAGACAAGGCTGCGTTACAAATATTGACTTGTTATTCATTTTTTTTGATTAAAAAACGTTCATTTAAAATAGACAGATACATTTCTAATGCCTCAATTTTCATTATTTTGGATATACCAAGGTATAGAATCACATACACCGTAATCATAAGTAACATACTAATGAGATAAGAAAATTCAAAGTATGAAATCATAAAATATGAAATCAAACCGACAACAATGGATAAAATAAAGGTAAATATTACATCTTTAAATTGCTCCATAATTCCATATTTTATAACTCTTCCGGAAAAAAAAGCATTCAATCCCAAACAAAAATATGAAGTGGCTACCATTGCATTAAGCATTCCCATTATTCCGAATTGAATGCCAATAAACAGTGCTGAAATGCCAATAACTTTTTTCACTATTTCAAGTTTAAAAAAAATGTCACTTCTACCGGTAGCTTTTAATATATTCAGATTTGTTACATGCATCGTAAGAAGCATTCCGGACAAACAAAGAATTTGAAAGTAAGGTATTGCATCATTCCATTTCTCGGTAAAAAGAATAATGAATAATGGCCTGGCTATTATTATTAATAAAACCATTAGCGGGAAATTGACATACACCAGAGATTTCAAACTTTTCTGAACAGCACTTTTCATTTTTACCAAATCATTCTGCAATTTTGCAAATACAGGGAAAGTGACTTGGGTAACAACTCCCGAAAGACTCGAAACCGGTACATCGCTTAACTTCATCGCCTGAGAGTAAAATCCTAGATCACGAACTGAAAACACTTTTCCAATTATTAATGACTGGAGATTATTGTATAATGTATCTAATAATGCTGAAAACAATAATCTTGAACCAAATCCAAAAAGAGTTTTCAATGAATTAAAGCTAATAATAAAACTGGGCCGCCAGATATTCCAAATCCATAAAAACAGGGATTTAAGAAATGCAATAGCAATCATTTGAACAACTAAACTCCATACTCCAAACCCTTTTAATGCAAGTACAATTGCGAGTAAACAAGCCAAAAAAGTAGCAACAACATTTATTTTTGCAATTTTCTTAAAATCTACTTTCCGTATTAATTGTGTATTCTGGATGATATTAAATGCATTCAAAATTAAAATTACACCCAAGATTCTCAACATGTAAATTAATTGATGTTGATGATAGAAATCAGCTATCAAGGGAGCAGTCACAAAAAGCAACCCAAACAAAAAAACAGATAAAATTATATTTAAAAAAAAGATGGTCGAATAATCCTTTTGTGTTACTTCTTTTTTCTGTATCAAAGCTGCACTAAATCCACTATCAACAAGGGTATTACTAATAGCAATAAAAACCATTATCATACCTATAAGTCCGAAATCATTCGGAGTCAAAAGACGTGCAAGAATTATATTGGCAATAAACTGAAGCAACATCGAACCAAATCGTTCAATAAAGCTCCAAATCATTCCTGTTATTGTTTGTTCTCTTAATTCTTCTGACATATTTCTTGTGAATATTCTCAATTTTACATTTTACAACCTTCAATCTTATCAAATAAATAATGAAGGAAAATGCACTTATATAGTTGTTAAATGCGCAGTAATTAAGCTGTTATACACTGTAAAAGTAGCTTAAATTCCTGAAAAATATTCATTTTCAATATTCAAAGTTACCTTGCATTAGACTTAATTACTCAAAAAATCTTTAATTGTATTCACTACTCTTTCCAGGTCTTCATCTGATAACACTGGGCTTGATGGAATACACAACCCATTTGAGAATAATTTTTTTGAAACACCATTTCCATAATATGGACATTTTGCAAACACAGGTTGTAAATGCATGGGTTTCCATAGAGGCCTCGATTCAATACCTTCAGCTTCCAAAGCCCTGCATAAGTCTTCCCTTGTTTTCCCGCCTGTTTGTTTAGGATCAATCAAAATGGCTGTTAACCAATAGTTTGATTGAAAATGATCATCCGGTTCAGTTTGAAAAGTAACACCTTTTATATCGCTCAGTTTTCTTCGATAAAAAATATTATTTGCCCTTCTGTTGTTAATGTGATTTTGCAATTCAAACATTTGCCCGCGACCAATACCTGCACAAATATTACTCAACCGATAATTGTATCCAATTTCTAAATGTTGATAATGAGGTGTATTCTCACGAGCCTGAGTAGCATAAAACAGTGTTTTTTTGGCCTGCTCTTCAGTTTTACAGATTAACGCACCACCTCCGGAAGTCGTTATTATTTTATTTCCATTAAATGAATAACAAGCGAAATCACCAAAGATGCCACATTTTTTTCCGTTATACTCCGAACCTAATGCTTCAGCAGCATCCTCAAATACCGGTATCTCATAACGTGAAGCAATCTCCATGATTTCGTTCATCTTAGCAGGCATACCATATAAATGAACCGGGATAATTGCTTTCGGCTTTTTACCCGTTTTCTTAATTCTGTCTAAAATTGCCTTCTCCAACAATTCAGGATCCATATTCCATGTGTCAGTTTCGCTATCAATAAAAACAGGAGTAGCTCCCAGATATACAATAGGATTGGCAGAAGCAGTAAAAGTAAATGATTGACAAATGACCTCATCACCTTTTCCTACTCCCAACTGTAATAATCCTAAATGAATAGCTGCTGTACCAGAGTTTAATACAACAACCTTTTTACGTTCAACAATATAGTCCTCTAATGCCTTCTCAAAAGCATCTACATTTGATCCCAACGGAACTATCCAGTTAGTATCAAATGCTTCTTTTATAAAATCTTGCTCTTTGCCACCCATGTGGGCTAGTGAAAGCCAAATTTTGTTTTTCATGATATAAATTTTAAGATTCTATATTTCAAAAAAAATGATTTATAGAACTACTGATGTAACCGAATTATAGATCCATTACTAATGAATATATTTCATCAATCACTTCATATTTTAGTTTTATTTGTTTGTCCTTATCGCAAAAAAAGTACATCTCTTTTAATTTTAATTTCTCAATTAGGCTTAAACCTATATTTA
Organism: uncultured Bacteroidales bacterium; assembly: GCA_903873355.1. The sequence continues at coordinate 3,491 of CAIQOG010000268.1, read as the reverse complement.
ATATGTCTTCATTGCCTGTTGGGATAAAAAGATTGTTGTTTATACACGCAATATCAATTATTTTCTTCTCAAAAAGTACGCGTATATAAACAAACCCAAATCTCTCTAAATCGGAAATTAACTGATGGTAATTTACTATTGTAAATGCCGGTTGACTCCCCTTTTGATTAGGGATTAAGCGACAAACATTTCTTTCTTCAGTATAGACATACGGATAGTTTGCCATCCAGTTCCGGGCTCTCATGTTGCTTTTGTAAACATGTAACTGCAATACTTTGAAACCGTTATCTCTGGTGGTATCAATAATGTGTTGCATAAAATATCTTCCAATATTTTTCCCTTTTTGAGCAGGTTCTAATGCCAGCCAATTAAGGTTGGCTATTGGAAATTCCTGTCTCAATTCAGCAAAACCGACAATTTCATCATCACATTTTGCTACTAAAAAGTTATAAATGCTGAATGGATTATGGATTTCAAGACCCAGCATTTCTTTTACACCACTTGCTCCGTATTTTGAAAAAGTGAGATATTTCGGCTCAAAAGTGGCTGTATTTATATCCAAACACACATCCATTTCTGCTTTTGTTTGAATTTTCTCAATAACAATTTCTGCTTCCATTCTAACTTTATTTATTCATATATTTCCGATAAGCCGGAAAAAAGTCATTTTCATTTAACTCTTCTGAAACAATATTTTCAGCGTCGTATTTTGTCTTTTTATCTATCAAAATATCATTATACAATTGATGAGAAATTATCCATCTACCTGTGTAATAATCAACTACATCATTTGGGAAAAAAGCTTTCTTGTATTTAAAAATCCCATCTTCTTTGCCATATCCACCACCTAAAACGAAATACTTTATTCCATTGGTTCTGGACCAGTTTATCAGTTCATATTTTAAAAAGTCGTTCGGTCTTTTTTCAAAGTATTCCCCTAAGGTGCCGCCCAGAAATGAAAAAATTGAATCATCGGATATCAAAACCATCTCAACCGATATGGCTTTATTCTGGTCATAGATTAAAGAAAACAAACAATGATCACCACACTGACTCACAAAGTTCTTAAATACATCAATTGTATAGAAAAAAGAATTGTGAGCATTATTTCTGACCATGGTGTCTTTATAAACAGTGTAAAAATCAAGAAGCTCAACTTCGCTTAATTCAGTTCCAAAAACTATTTTACACTTCAAACCTTCCCTTATTGCTTTATTGACATTTTTTCTGACCTTATGTTCAAATTCAATCCATTGACTAAATTCTGATAAAATTTTTCCTTTTATGTTCTTTAAAGTCGGGTACATTTCCCCCGGAAAACCAGTCATTTGATGGTCTAATCCTATTCTTAGAAAACAACTAACTGTTTTTGCTGATTTAAAATACCTTTCAACTTCTACCCATGATTTTTTTATAAATTCATCATCTGCATTCTTCGAAATAATAGGTCCTGAATATCCATAAGGTGAACTAAAGTCCATAAACTCTTCAAAACCGGGAATCGGTTTCAAATATCCCGGTAAGAGGAATACCATATCTGATTTTTGGTAACATAAGCAATTTAAATTTTCAAATCCATTCGAAAAATTCAAAAAGAAGTCCAACGTATCGTATGGCCTTTTATAACTTATGCCGGTAAGCAATTCATTATACGTTTTACGATGTTCTGCTATGTTTAAATCAAGTACCTGAATCATTTCGTATTACTAATTTCTCTTTCGATATCCAAATCCTGTAATTCTTGATTTGTGTCAATTACAATATCTTTGGCTGTCATTACATTCTGAATAGTTTTAAAAACAATCTTAACATCACCCCAAAAGGAGATGTTCTAAACATACTGTACACCCAACCCTAATCGTGTGTCCCAATCAATTAAATTTCGACCATTAATCTGTGCTAAGCCTGTTATACCGGGGCGAACACTGTGTCTTTTTCTTTCTGTTTCGGTATAAAAAGGCAAATACCTAATCAGCAATGGTCTGGGACCGATAAATGACATATTTCCGCTTACTATATTGAATAGTTGAGGAAGCTCATCAATAGAAGTTGAACGAATAAATTTTCCAAACTTTGTCAAGCGCTCAGCATTGGATAACAGATTTCCTTCGCTGTCACATTCCTCTGTCATTGATTTAAACTTAACCACTTGGAAAAGTTGTTCATTCTTCCCCGGTCTCAACTGATAAAAGAACACTCCAGCTCCTTTATTCACTACTACTAAAACAATAATAACCAACAACATAAGTGGACTGAGAATAATCAATCCTACGAGAGAAAATATAAAATCAAAGAACCGTTTCCAAAAATTGTTATACATAGTACAGTATTCAGGTTTCAAATCAAAATCAACATTATTGCCTTTTTTATATTTTCAATTCAGACTTGATATTATCAGCTAATTTTGAGTATATCAAATCACTGCTTAGCTTTTCATTAATCAACTTTGTTGAATTTTCTTTCCAGGATTTGTATGTATCCCAGTTATAGCATACTTCATATAAAATTTTGGATAGATTTTTTTCATTAAAATTCCGTCCAATTGAATACTCGTTAATCATATCGGCAGTTTCACCTCGCAAATTATTCAACACAAATAATTTCAACCCCACATAATCATTAAACTTATAGCTATAAACCACTTTGGTTGTTGCTTTGAATGAATTTATTGCAATATCACAGCGCGAAAGATATTTCAAATAGTCATTATAAGGCATTCTGCCTGTAATTTCAGCATTAAGCTTGTTTTGTTGAATATATTCACTTATCTGATCTCTGCATTCACCTTCAGCAACAAAAAAGAAACGATATTTAATTCCCTCTGAATCAATGAATTTAATTGCTTCCAAAATGGAATCAAAATCATAACTATTTCCTAAACTTCCACCATAACATATCCAGATTTCATCATCGTCTGTTCGATCAGGCACCTTACTTGATAAAACCAATCTGTTCATTTCTTCCATATCTACTCCAAGATAGGTGTATGACCATTTAGTAGTTTTACTCTTTTTTAATGCAATCTCAGCATATTTTTTTGACTCTGCCGAAATATAATCTGCCTTTGAATAGGCTTTATTCGTAATACATGTCCACGGAAAAATAAAAGGTTTTAAAAACTTGTATTTCAATGATATAGGAAATAATGAATCGGGCCATAAATCAATAACATCTACTACAAACTTAATTTTCCTTCTTTTGCAAAACCTCCCACAATAGTATGCCGTAAGAGAAGCCGGCATTGCACAATAAATCAATTGTGGAAGAACATTCAAACCACATAAATACTTGTATAATTTAATGGCAAATACTACATGACTGTAAATTCGTTTAATAGAAAGATTTTTCTGATAAGCCGGGACATGTATAAAATGAACAAAATCAGATTCATTTTCAGGTTTATATTGTTTGGTAGCATGGTTAAAATCAGCGGTAACTATGAACCTGTCAAACTCATGAAAAGCTTTATAGATATTATCAACCCGATAATT
>CAIQOG010000267.1 GCA_903873355.1 uncultured Bacteroidales bacterium | reverse complement strand
TGATTAGCATCAATAAAAATGAATTGAAACTTTTTTAAGTAATCTTCTGGTTCAAATGTCATTGAATCTTGGAAAATTTGTTTTACTAAATTACATTTTGTTGACGTTAAATATTTGCGCTGAAATCCAAGTGCTTTTTCAGCTACAATTTTGTCGCTGCCTTGGAATATTACATCGTCAATATCTGGTAAATCTAATGTATAAATCCTTTCTTGTTTAATCTCCTGATTGTAATTAGGAAGGTTTTCTAACAGTAATCGAGTCGTTTCACCTCTATAAGTCCCAAACTCAAAAAGAAATTCTGGAGTTACAATTCTCATAATTTTGATAAGTAACATTGACTCAAGAGTTCTTAGACCTCCCTGACCATCGGGGGGGGGCATAAAAAATTTAATTTCATCATCAAAATTGTCTACTATAGCTAAAAGTTGATATGGTCTAATGTGAATCATGTATTTTCTCCGGGAAAATAGTTTTAAAATTTTATTTAGTTTTAAATACTAATTATTTTAGCGGGTTGAGGAATTACTAATTGATTTTCTTTCATATTTTTCACTACGACTGTTCCCATTCCGACAACGGAATTTGAGCCAATTTTTATCCCATCTCTAATAACAGAAGCAACGCCCAGTAATATATCATCACCAATGACCGTACCCCCGCCAATAAAAACATTTGGGCCAACGGATACATTGTCACCAATTCGGCAATCATGCCCAATCAGTGCAGATGTGTTAATGATTACGCCATTTCCAATCTGAACATCACAAGAAATAATAACATTATGATGAATATAAACGCCTTCTCCTAAGATTACACTTGAATGAATACGACTGTAGGGAGAGATTAAATTGGCTTGTTTGATGTTGTGTTCATTTAAAAAATTAAGAATGGTACGTCTTACTTGAATTCGTTCAATATTATTCACGCCAATTGCAATCGCAACAGTATCAAATTTATCTTTGTTTGCTGATATATCATCTAAGTACCCCAAATTCGTGATACCATTTAATGAACCTGACGATGAAAAAGTGGCAACAATCTCATGGCCACATAATTGAGCGACTTCTAAATATTCTTTGGCTAAGCCACCTGCACCGATTAAAGCAATTTTCATAACAATATTCTCCCACCATCAATAATAATATTTTGACCTGTTATCCACTGCGAAAGTGGTGATCATAAAAAGGCAATTAAATGTGCAACATCTTCGGATAAACGAGTACCTAGAGGATACTCTTGCTCAATTTTTTCAAAAAAGTATCGTTGTAAACATCAGGAGATATTTCAAAGATAATTGTGAATTTAACTAGCGTCAACCTCTCATATTCTCATACTCCTATTAAGTTTATATATTGTTTTCTATGCATAAAGCGAAATCGCGGCATACTTGCCGAAAGTGATTTATTTTTACTTCATCAATTGACATGTACTTTAAAGGTTCAATTGACCATGAATCATGAGGAATTAATTTACAAATTTCATGATCTTCTTCAAAAATAGTTCGATTAATCTTGATTGTCGATTCAAAAAATGACGATAAAATTTGGTCATATTTTTCATTAGAAAGTTTTGTCATTAAAAGTCTACTTGTAAAATTTGTTGTATTTTGATCATATATTGATGGGAAGAAATTTTGTACAGAATAAGAATAACCAAAAGTCGAACTTATCATACTAAATGGAAACATATATATAGACATGTAACCTTGATATTGAAAATTCATTTGAAAAAATT
>CAIQOG010000266.1 GCA_903873355.1 uncultured Bacteroidales bacterium | reverse complement strand
GTTCTGGGCAATCAACTTTGGAGTTTTTTTAGTAAGCTGGTAAATAATAGCATACAAAGTTTCACACTTATTGAATACATACCCAAAGGAACTCAAACATCTTAATTAACAAAACGGTTTTTTAATTTATTTGAAAGTAAAAAACGGAGATTTATACTACTACCGAATAAACGATTATGCCTGACAGAGTCAGTGACAAAACCCAGAGTGGAATGGTATTTTGTGGTTTTTTGGTTGGAAAATCCTGATTTTGCAAGCTTTGCGGACGCAAGCGAATAAGAAGCCAAAAACAAAATAAAGCAGCAAAAACTCCGATAGCAATACCGCCGATAATATCCAGCGGATAATGAACACCTAAATAAACACGTGAATATGAAACAAGTGCAGCCCAGAACAGAATGAAGATTGTATAAAATCTGTTACTGAAAATAAGTGAAGTCAGAATAGCAAAACCGGCTGAATTGGCTGCATGTGAAGACGCAAAACCATATAACCCGCCTTCATAACCTTTTACCAAATGAATAACTGATTTCAGGCTATCTACATGCGAAGGACGAAGACGTTTGACGAGTTCTTTTAGCAGACCGGAAGCCACCTGATCGGAAATAACAATGCAAAGGACAACCGAAAGAATTATCCAGACAGAATTTTTTTTGAAAGTTCGGATAAGGAGGTATAAAACTGAAAGATAAAGCGGAATCCAGGTCAGTTTGGCACTTATCGCCCACATGAAACTATCGAAAAAAGTGTAATGCAACCCATTAATAATGAGAAACAAATGAGTATCCAACTCTTTTATAATTTCAATAATATTCATATAGATTTTAGTTGGAAACTATGAGTTAAGATTCTCCCTCGCAGGATTAGAGGACATTTATATTCTCTCGATATTTTCCTGTTCCACCCAACCTATATTTCCATTACCAAGCTTTATTTCAACCCAGGTTCCGAGCGTACTTTTTACAGAAACTTTAGTACCTTCATGAAGTTGGAACAAATCGGTTCCACTTTTGTCGGGCGAACCTTTTACACTCACCGTTCCGCTCATAATGATTGCTTCGCGATGATTTATCATCTGATCTTTGCGCATTCCGGCAAAAAAGACTGTCAACAAACTTATTCCCAACAGTATTGCAGCAATATAAAACGAACCTTTACGAACGGCATGCGACGATCCGAAAATAAAAAGGAACGCACTTCCCAAACATAACAGAAACAACATCAAACTGAGGTAAAACCACTGATTTGAATTCAGGAGTTTCATCAGTGAATCTATCCATTTACCAATAAAAAATGACTGATTCCTGCCAATATTGTCAACCACTTTTAATTGTGCCGTTTCAAGGTTATAACGGGCATCTTCGTACATGGGCGATAATCGAAGTGCGCGTTCATAATTCAGGATACTTTTTCCTAATTCATTCGTTTTATAATAGGCGTTTCCAAGATTGAAATATAATTCGGGTGCAACACCGTCGATTGCCAGAATCTTTTCATACAACTTAGCTGCTTCGGAATATTCTCCTTTTGTATAGAGACTGTTTGCTTGTTTTAAAGCATTGCCTTCTGCCAAAAGCATCGGACTAAAACTCAAAATCAGTGATATTGTTAAAATAATTTTTCTCATAATTTTATGCTTGGTTTGAGTTTATTACTTCTTAAATTTCTCTTCCAGACTGCTGATTACCTGAATTGTATCTTCATACAGGTTACCCATTTCCTGTTGACCGGTATTCGGTGCAAACCGTGCAAATTCACAGGTATTCAGAATGTTGACAAACTGACCGGTTATTGCTGAATCAACCTTATAACGATTCAACTCATCTTCCACCCGATCTTTGGTCAACGAGGCTACCGGGATTGATAATTTATCACTCAGATAAGTCCAGGTTGCTTTCATCACTTCTTCATAGAAAGCATCTTTATTTCCTTCACGTAAAAGTTTTTGAGCTACCTTTAGGCGTTTCTGAGCCAGTTTATTGGCTTTTTTGTTCTTAACTAATAATACATCTGCATTTTCTTTAGCCTGTTTGCGGAAGAAAATAAATAATACCAACGAGATTAACAAAGGTATAAGGTAAAACAACCACGACATTACAGTACCTACAACAGGCTCTTCTTCCTTCGAAATTTCAAATTTACCGGTTTGAATAAATCGAATATCCTTACCTAGTTGCTTCACATCCTGTTTGTCTACATAAGTTCCGCCCGAAACCACCGGTGCTTCATTTCCGTCTCCTTTCGAAACCTGAAGATTGTAACCTGGTGTTCTCAGGGTTTTGTATGCTTTGTCCTGTGTATCGAAATATGAAATCTCGGTCGAAGGAATGTCAAAATTACCGGAATGTCGAGGGATGAAAAGGTATTCAATACTTTTTGTACCCGAAACACCTGCTGCCGATGTCTTAAAATTATTAGTCACTTTCGGATCGTACAATTCAAATCCATCCGGAAATTTGATTGTCGGATTCTTGATCAACTTCATATTCCCCGAACCTGTGATATTCAATTTCAGTGTAACTGCCTCATTTGCTTTCACCTGTGTAGTTGTAATGCTGCTGTTCAGTGTGAAATGACCAACTGTTCCGTTGAACGAAGCCGGTTTATTGGCAGTAGGAAGTGCATTAACTACAATTTTGACAGCCGGAGCAGAAATGAGTTTAGAAACATTCGTGTAAGAATCGAAGAAATCATCAAAAATGCTTCGAACCGCTTGTCTGTTCTGCACACGGACTACAGCTTCAAAAGGCCATTTATCAATCTGAATTACCCCGGAGTGTTGTGGATAAAGCAATGTTTTATACAGAACAAAGGTGCCATAATTCCGACCGTTATAGTTTTCCAATGCCATCTGTTTGTTACCCTGTTGTTGGTCGAAATCCTGCTTGAGGAATCCATTAAAATCGGGCGAACCTTTAGGATTGCATTGAATCACATCGGCCAGCGTGTAGAGTTTATAGGTCACCAAAATAGCTTCCTGTTCATATACATTGGTTTTGGACACTTCGGTTTTAATGAAGATATTATCGCCTGAAATAGAGGCTTGTCCCCCACCCGACTGATTTCCCTGCGATTTCGAAGCTGGTGGGGTGGCATCGGCCGGAAGCACTTTTATAGAAAGTCCGTTTGACGTAACTTTTTTCCCTTCAACGGTTATGCTTGCAGATGGAATAGTGAATGTTCCGGTTTTCTGAGCTTGTAGTGTATAAGTGTAAGAAACCGAAACTGTAGATGAACTTTTTCCGTTAACATACTGAATGCTCTGACTGTGCGACTCAAATGGTCCAGCCAATACTTCAAAATTACTAAAATCGGGAACTCTTAAATCTTTTGCAGTTGCATTGACTGTAAAAACCAGTTGAAAAGGCTTATCCAGAACTACTGTTGAAGGTGCAGAAGCCATAAACCGAACAGGTTCATCCGCAAATACAACAAATGTTGTAAATATAAAAAGTGATAGAAGTATTTTGCTTTTCATATATATTTTTTTCTTTAACTGAAAACTATTAACTATAAACTGTTTTTCACCAGTCTTTTTCAGCTTTTTTAGCCGCCCTTACCGGCACTTTCTTAGCCTTATCCTGAGCATTTTTTTCATCCTGAGATAATGCATCCAAAATTTGCTGAGCATTTTCTTTGGTCATCTTGGGCTGATTATTTTGTGCCTGTTGAGGTTGCTCTTTTGGCTGTTGTGGTTGAGGTTGAGGTTGTTGATTCTGATCTTTCTTTTGATCTTTATCCTGGTCTTTCTTATCCTTATTTTTATCTTTCTTCTGATTTTTTAGCAAAGTCTGAGCATAAGCCAGATTATAACGGGTTTCGTTGTCGGAAGGATTATTTTTTAAAGCCGATTTATAAGCTTTAATACTTTCCTCTATTTTATCACTTACCAGCAATGAGTTTCCGGCATTGTGCAATGCGGCAGCAAGTTTTGTTTTTTCTTTTGAGTTGAGAGCCAATGCATTATTATACTGTTCCAATGCTTCGGGATACTTTTTTTGACGAAACAAAGCATTTCCAAGATTGTAATTCGCTTCGAATGATGATTTATTTTTAACCAATGCCTTGCGGTATGCTATTTCAGCTTCAGTAAATTTCGATGCTTTATAAAATTTATTACCGGTCCGCACATCATCACTTTCCTTTTGCGCCGACAAATTCATCGTCAACACACTCAACATCAATATATAAACTATCCTCTTCATAAATAAATTATAATCAGTTTTGGATAACTTTATCTTTCAAATCAAAAATTTTAATCTTACTTAGTCGTTTGTTTTTGCGATCGAATACAAAGAAATCGACCAACAAAAGTACTAAGGCTAAAATCGCAAAAGACTGAAATTGTTCGTTATACTCCGAGAAAATTGTTGATTTAATGTCCGACTTGGCCATTTTATCAAGCTCTTTTGTGATAACCCGATAGGCGCTGTTGCTATTATCAGCATGGACATAAAAGCCTTTTCCGGCAACAGCAAGTTCTTTACACATTTGCTCGTTCAGCTTTGAAACCACCACATTACCATCTTTATCCTTCCAGAAACTCATCGTTCCGGGTACAGGAATAGGCGCACCATCGGGCTTACCCATACCTATTACATGAACCACAATATCATTGTCGGCAGCTAATTTCGCGGCACCAATTGCATCGTCTTCGTGGTTTTCACCATCGGTTATTACAATTATAGCACGACCATTCTTATTTTTCTGACCTAAAGACTTTATACATAAATCTATAGCGCTTCCAATAGCTGTTCCCTGACGTTGAACCATTTGAGTTGAAATCGAAGACAAAAACATTTTAGCCGACACATAATCTGCTGTTATTGGTAATTGAGTATAAGCATCGCCGGCAAAAACGACCAAACCTATCTTGTCATCATTCATATCATCAATCAATCGGGACAAAACCTGCTTGGCTTTTTCGAGTCTGCTCGGTTGAACATCCTGTGCCATCATAGAGTTTGACACGTCCAGGGCAATCATTACTTCTATTCCCTTTCGCTTCGAATTTTCAACTTTAGTACCAAATTGCGGTTGTGCCAAAACAATCACCAATAGCAAAACAGCAATCAGTTGAAGGTAAAACTTAACTTTTGGTCTTAAAAAAGAAACGTTGGGCATCAACTGATTAATCAGTTCAGGGTTACCAAATTTCTTAATCTTCCGGTTTTTTATAATATTTGAATAGATGAATACTCCGACTAATAGAGGTATCAGCAGCAGTAAAACCAAAAATTCGGGATGAGCTAATCTAAACATTTCTTCTATCGTTACGGTATCTTTCTAAAAATGGTATTTCTGAGTAATATTTCCAATGCAAGGAATATTAAAGCCAACAAACCGAACACATAAAATTGTTCTTCTTTTTTACTGTATTGTTGAACGCTTATTTTTGTCTTCTCCAGTTTATCAATATCCTGATAAATCCTACGAAGTTTTGTATTATCTGTTGCATTGTAATACTTTCCACCTGTCATGTTGGCAATTTCCTGCAATGATTTTGCATCAAATTCTGACTGCATTTGCTGATATTGAATTCCCATAGGAGTTGGCACAGGGATATTCACTATTCCATGAGTTCCAACACCAATTGTGTAAATTCGCACTCCAAATGTTTTGGCAATTTCTGCAGCAGTTATCGGGGCAATATCACCACAATTGTTCGATCCATCAGTCAAAAGAATAATTACTTTCGACCTGGCTTTACTGTCTTTGATTCGGTTCACAGCATTTGCAAGTCCTAAACCAATGGCTGTTCCATCCTCAATCAGTCCGTATTTTACACTGTTGAACAGATTTATCAATACGGCATGATCAATAGTCAGCGGGCATTGTGTAAAACTCTCGCGGGCAAAAACCACCAAACCAATATTATCGTTCGGACGTGAAAAAATAAATTCCGATGCAACTGCTTTGGCAGCTTCAAGCCGGTTTGGTTTTAAATCCTCAGCCATCATAGTACCCGATAAGTCGAGCGCCATCATAATATCAATACCTTCGGCATTCTGAGTTCTCCAACTGTTAGAAGCCTGTGGTCGAGCAAGAGCAATAACGATGCAAATAATTGATAAGACTCTGAATACAAACAAACTATGTCTGAATTTAATTTTTTTGCTCGGTGGAAATTTCAATAAATTTCGATGCGATGATATTTGCATACTCGCATCCGATTTCTGCATTTCCCAGATATACCAAAGTACAACCGGAATAAGCAGCAATAGTAAAAAAAGATATTCAGGATTATGAAATGACATTTTAATTTTTTAATTTTAGTACTGGTTTAAATCTGATTAATGATTCTAAACTTCAGTAATTTCCTCTTTCTTTATTTCATCAATTGGTTTTACCTCTTCTATTTTAGTCTGATTTACAAACAAATAGGCATTAATCAGGCTTAACTCATGTTCATCGGGTGCTGCATTCCATTTTGCAAATTTCACCAGATCAGCAAGTTTAAGTATTTGTTGAAGACTCTGGTAAGTCGATTTTTGTTCCATTCGCAACGAGCGTAAATGGTCTAAAATTTCTTCCGAAGTCATTTCCATGCTATTAATATTGAAAATACGTTCAATATATTCTCTTAAAACATCTGTTAATTCGGTATGATATTCCTTGGGGCGATCTTGCTGCCAGAGTTTTTCCTGTTTGATTTTGTCAAGTTGGTTCAATGCCACTACATGAGCAGGCTGCAACAATTTGATTTCATTCTCTGTCAGAACAGGTTTTTTCTTGAAAAACCGTTGGAATAAATAAATCAAAACACCGATTAATATAAGTATAACTAAAACCAAAAGAACAGTTTTCAGAAAATCACGCCAATCAAAACGCATATCAAATACAGGCTTAATATCGGCAATTGCTTTAGATGCAGTATCTATTTTAAAAGGTTGTACAACCTTAAGCGATAAGGATTTAGACCAAACTGTATCTCCGTTCAAGACAAAAGGAAAAGCAGGGATGTATAAAAGTGAATCTTTGAAAGCAGTTACCAAATAACGCTGGGTAACAACTAAATGACCATCAGGAGATTTAGAGGTATCCATTTTGCCGGGCTCAACCAATTCAAGACCTCCGGGAATAGAATCGGCAAAAATTGGCATAATGACTTTCTGATTAGGTTGCTGAGAAACCTCATAAGTCAAATGCGCCTGATTCCCAATCCAAATCATGGTTGAATCAATCTTCGCATTCACAGTTATTTTTTGGGAAAATAAGTCAATACTTGCAAATGAAGTTATTAGAAAAATTAAAAACAATAAAGTTTTTCTCATACAATCAAATTCGATCTTTAGCAATTGTAAATTTGGAAATCGTAAATTAATCAGGCTCTCATTTTGAATAACTTCATCAAAGCACGTACATAATCCTCAGAAGTACTCATCGAAACCATGTCGACTCCTGATTTTGTAAAGGTTTTCTGAAGTTCAAGTTGATTCTGACCCCAGGCATGTTTATAGCTTGTTCTCAGTCGTTTATCAGAAGTATCAACCCAGATTCGCTCACCGGTTTCAGCATCTTTCAACTTTATAAGTCCCACATCAGGTAATTCTGTTTCACGTATATCGTAAACCTGTAAAGCTACCATATCATGTTTCCGACTGGCAATGGTAAGTTCTTTTTCAAAACTCTTATCCATCATGTCGGAAATAATAAATGCAGTTGAGCTTTTCTTTATGGCATTTGTCATATATCTCAATGCTCCGGCAATATTCGTTTGGTTACTTTCAGGTTGAAAATTTATCAATTCACGAATAATATGAAGTACGTGTTTTTTTCCTTTTTTGGGCGGAATAAATTTTTCAATTTTATCCGAGAAGAAAATCACTCCAATTTTATCGTTATTCTGAATGGTCGAAAAGGCAAGTGTGGCAGCCACTTCGGTGAAAATATCCTTCTTCAGCTGTGAAATTGTGCCAAATTCACGACTTCCCGAAACGTCAATCAATAAAACTACTGTCAACTCGCGTTCTTCTTCAAAAACCTTAACATAAGGATGTCCGAAACGCGCCGTCACATTCCAGTCGATAGAACGGATTTCGTCGCCGTACTGATATTCACGCACTTCGGCAAATGTCATACCACGTCCTTTAAACGCTGAGTGATATTCGCCCGCGAAAATATTCTTCGACAACCCGCGGGTTTTGATTTCTATCTTCCTTACTTTCTTTATTAATTCGCTGGTTTCCACAAGTTCAATGTGCTAATTTTCAATTATCAATTATCAATTCCAATTATCACAGAATTGGAAATTGGAAATTTATCTCATTGGAAATTATTTAAGGGACTTCAACTGTATTGAGGATTTCTGTAATGATTTCGTCAGAAGTCATATTATTAGCTTCAGCTTCGTAACTCAAGCCAATACGGTGACGCAACACATCGTAACATACTGCACGAACATCTTCGGGAATTACATAACCACGACGTTTGATAAACGCATAAGCACGGGCTGCTAAAGCAAGATTGATGGAAGCACGTGGCGAAGCTCCGAATGAAATCATTTCTTTTAGTGAGTCTAATCCGTAATCTTGTGGAAAGCGAGTAGCAAACACAATATCAACGATATAACGTTCAATTTTCTCATCAATATAAACCAGTCGAACCACATCACGAGCCTCAACAATATCTTTAGGAGTAAGAACTGGTTTTACAACCGGTTTCTCTTTCAACAAATTTTGTCTGATAATCAATTTTTCTTCTTCTTTTTTTGGATAATTGATAATCACTTTCAGCATAAAACGGTCAACCTGAGCTTCGGGCAATGGATATGTACCTTCCTGCTCGATTGGGTTTTGAGTAGCCATTACAAGGAATGGCTCATCAAGTTTGTATGTATGTTCTCCGATTGTAACCTGACGCTCCTGCATAGCTTCGAGCAAAGCACTTTGTACTTTAGCCGGAGCGCGGTTTATTTCGTCGGCCAGAATCAGATTGGCAAAAATTGGTCCTTTTTTAATACTGAATTCTTCTTTTTTCTGACTGTAAATCATTGTTCCAAGCACATCGGCAGGAAGCAAGTCCGGTGTAAACTGAATACGGCTGAAATCACCCTTTATCAAATCAGACAATGTTTTGATTGCAAGTGTTTTTGCAAGTCCCGGTACACCTTCCAGCAGAATATGTCCATCAGACAACAATCCGATTAATAAAGATTCTACAAGGTGTTTCTGACCAATTATCACCTGGTCCATTCCCATGGTTAGTGCATCTACAAACGAACTTTGTTTTTCAATACGTTCGTTAAGTTCCCTAATATCAACAGATTGAATCATATTACTTTATGTTTGTTTATTTATTTTTTTGCAGAACAAATATAGTGTTATTTAAATGCGCTAACTGCCTGATTTAATATCTATTAACCTGAATTTAGATTATTATGGAAAGGACGTTCATTAATGAAAAAATTGTCTGTTTTTTTAATTATTTTGAATTAAAAAAGTTCTGCAATTTGTAAAAATTTACAGAACTTCTTTAATAATTTTAATCAAAATCCATTTTGCAGATGATTATTCTAATCTAAGGCTTTTTTTACATATAAATCATGTAATTCCTTTGCTTTATTAATACAACGCTGATTATTTTTATCAATTAGTCTTGAGTCAAGTTTTGGAATATAAATAATCGTACCTGAAGGAATTTTATCCGGATCATTTATCTTTTCACGGTTAGCTTCATAAATGTATACCCAAAAATCTTTCAAACCATAATATTTATTTGCCATTGTTGTAAGTCTGCTGCCTGATTTAATGGTCTCAGTGGCAATAATCTCTGAATAATTCCGTGGATTATCAAAAAGCAACTGCAAACTGTCAATGGGAAGAATTTCATCCTCTTCAACTGAATCAACTGCCGAAGTATCCTTTGGAATCACAATTGTAACGGGTATTTCTTGTTTCTGTGGTTTGCTATTCAACCAGTCTGAGAAGTTTATAAAAGCCTCGGTTGTAGTTACTTTAATTGATTTCCCAAATGCAGACATAGTTTTTTTGGCCGGAGGAAAGTAAAAATACAATCCTGTACCACTTGCAGTTAGCACAATTAATATTATTATCACCCAAAGCCAGGTTTTACTCTTCTTTATATCAGACACAACTATCGGAGTTTCAATAGTTTCAGCTTTTGTATCGGAAACTGATTCATCAATAACTGAAGCAGGCATTTCTACTTCAACAACTTTTTCAGTTACAATAACCGGTTCCGAAGCATCTACTTTTTCATTTTGCTCTTTCTTTATTTCAGTTATTTCAACAACAGTTTCGTTTATGGTAACCTGAACTACTTCTATATGCTCCTGACGTGGAATTTCTTCTTCAGTAATTTCAAATTCTTTCTGAACAGTTACTTCTAAATTGTCTTTTTCAGTTTCTTCATTACCTGATTGAAAGTTCATAATCTCGGCCAGAATATCTTTAATTTCTGAAGCCTGTTCGTTCAACGTTCTTAAAGGATCTATTGACTCTGTTTCCTTTTGAACAGACTCAACAGGAGTACCGTCCAACTGAACTGCATCCAAATGAGCAAACGGTTCATTTACTAAATCACGCAAATTTGCCTCTGGCGTAAAGTTTACTTTGTAATATCCGGCTAGTATAATATCTTCGCCGGTCTTGACATTCACACTTTTACGTGGTTCGTTCCAGTGGAGTTTAAACGTTCCAAAATTCTTAATTTTCACGGTATCGCCTGCCAGCAAAGCTTCTTCAATGGTGCTAATCATCACTTTCAGAAATTCTTCTGAAGCGCGCTTGCTTACTGAAGCTTTCGAAGCAACTATATCAATGATTTCCTGCGATGAAAGTTTTTCTTTACTCATTATGCGGCAGATCTTTAAGTTTATCTTTCAGAATATTGCTTTGTTTGAAATTCACAACTAATTTAGGCGGAACCAACGTACGGATTTGAGTGGCCGGATGAACAGACAACCGCTCTTCTTTTTTACGTACTTCAAAATTTCCAAAACTCTGAAAACCAATGGTTTTTCCTTCAACTAGCAACTCTGTGCAGGTTGAAACCGTTTTCTCCAACAAATCTTCCACAACCGATTTTGGAGTATTCATTTTGGCTGCCATTGCGGCAATTAATTCTTTGTGATTCATATATTTATAGTTGGAAAGTTCATAAAGTCTAATAGTTCATAAAGTCATGCTTAAAGTTGAAAATCAAAAAACTTTACAAACTTTCAACTTTTAAACTTTAAGAACTTATTGAGCGTACAAATCAAAATCCGTTGCATCAATAATCTTTGCCTGATAAAACGCACCCACTTTTACGCCCTTGGTAGAAATTGGTATCAGCACTTCCTGATCTACTTCAGGCGAATCAAATTCGGTACGTCCCACAAAATAGTCATCTTCTTTTCGGTCAATAATCACTTTCAGAGTCTTTCCTATTTTCTCACGGTTAATTTCGTCGGAAATCTTCTGCTGAATAGCCATCACTTCAGCCACACGCTGTTGCTTAACTTCCTGTGGTATATCATCTTCAAAATTAGCATAAGCGTAGGTACTCTCTTCATTCGAAAAAGCAAAAGCTCCCAATCGCTCGAACTTCATTTCACGAATAAATTCCTTCAGTTCTTCGACATCAGCTTCCGTTTCTCCCGGATGACCGAGCAACATAGTTGTCCGTAAATGAATTCCGTGAACTTCCCGTCTTATTCGGTTAATCAACTCGATGGTTTCTTCTTTTGTTATATTCCGGCGCATCTGCTTCAACATATTGTCGCTAATGTGTTGTAAAGCAATGTCTAAGTAACTGCAAACATTTTCCCGTTCACGCATCACTTTCAGCAAATCGTATGGGAAATGAGCCGGATATGCATAATGCAACCTCAACCACTCCACACCCGGAATATCCGAAAGTCGTTCAGTCAATTCAGCCAGTTTCATGGTTTTATAACGGTCGACACCATAAAAGGATAAATCCTGGGCTATCAACTGAAATTCTTTCACTCCCTGAGCAACAAGTCCTTTTACCTCATTTTCAATATCTTCCATCGAACGCGATCGATGTTTGCCGGTAATAATCGGAATGGCACAATAAGAACAAGTCCGGTTACAACCTTCTGATATTTTGATATATGCATAATGTTTCGGTGTAGTAAGTGTTCGTTCCAACCGTAAATCAGCCCTGTATTCCTGACCAATTTCTTTCAGAATGTCTGTATAATTAAATTTGCCGTAGAACTTATCAACTTCGGGTATTTCATTCTGCAAGTCCTGCAAATAACGTTCAGAAAGACAACCCATTACGAATAACTTTCCTATTTTATCCTGCTTTCTCAAATCGGCAAACTGCAAAATAGTATTAATGCTTTCCTCTTTCGCATCGCCAATAAATCCACAGGTATTAACAATCACAATCTCACCATCCGGATTTTCAGCATCGTGTCTTACTTTGTATCCCAGCGCATCAAACTGCCTCATCAACTGTTCCGAATCAACCAAATTCTTAGAACAGCCCATTGTCACAACATCGACCGTTCCTTTTGTTTTCTTAATAGCCATCAATCAACTAAACAAAGATTCAACAAATTCCTTTCGGTCGAAAACCTGCAAATGATCAATTCCTTCACCTAAGCCGATATATTTCACGGGAATTTTAAATTGGTCAGAAATTCCAATAACTACACCACCTTTTGCAGTTCCGTCTAACTTGGTAATTGCCAGTGCAGTAACTTCCGTAGCTTTGGTAAACTGTTTTGCCTGTTCAAAAGCATTTTGTCCGGTAGAACCATCGAGTACAAGTAACACTTCGTGAGGAGCATCAGGTACAACCTTCTGCATCACGTTTTTAATCTTGGTCAACTCGTTCATCAGATTTATTTTGTTGTGAAGTCGACCGGCCGTGTCAATAATCACCACATCAGCATCATTAGCTTTGGCTGAAGCGATGGCATCGTAAGCCACCGAAGCAGGGTCGGAACCCATTTTCTGTTTGATAACCGGCACTCCTGCCCGCTCGCCCCAAATAACCAACTGATCGACAGCAGCTGCACGGAAAGTATCGGCAGCACCGAGATAAACATTTTTACCGGCTTTGGTAAACTGATGGGCAAGTTTTCCGATGGTAGTGGTTTTTCCAACACCATTCACACCCACCACCATAATCACATAGGGTTTAGAAGGCAAAGGCGCATCAAAATCGGCTGGTGAATCGGAATTATTTTCAGCCAGTAACGATGCAATTTCGTCTTTCAGAATTACATTCAGTTCGGCAGTATTTACATATTTATCCTGAGCTACTCGTTTTTCAATCCGTTCGATAATTCGTAGGGTGGTTTCAACACCCACATCCGAAGTTATCAAAACTTCTTCCAGGTTATCAAGCACCTCATCATCAACCTTCGATTTCCCGGCTACCGCACGCGAAAGTTTCGAAAATACGCTTTCCTTGGTTTTCGAAAGTCCCTGATCCAGTGTTTCTTTCTTTTCCTTACTAAAAAAATTAAATAGTCCCATTTTTAAACAGTTGGCAGTTGACAGTTGACAGATTTTATAACCTAATCAACTTAATCAACCCAATAAACTTATAACATAAACAATTAGCTTACAAAATTAAACCTTTTTTTTGAGCAAACCGCAAAAAAAATCCTCTCATTTTGGAAAATGAAAGGATTCTTTGAAAACTTACTTAATATAAACTTGAAAAATCACTACCCATAGTAAATAATCAAAAAGAAAAATGAATCTATTAGTCCTTAATGCAACGAACTGAGAACCCAGTCTGCTTATCGTTGGCGGGGACGTAGCCGAAGCTGCTGCCCATGTACACTAAGCTGCCGCTGAAGGTCAAGTACCTACTCAGGGCGCCGTACGTGTCGTACTCATTAGCACTCCACCAGAAACCGGTGCTGCCTACATAGCTGAACGTACCATCGTTGAAGCTACGTTCGCCACCCGGAAGGGCAGAAAAGCCTGAGCTGTTGTTTTTTGTCAAATCGTTGCCAATTGTTCCGGCATCTGTGTAGGCAGCCCAATCTGTAGTTGTTGCTAAAGCTTTAGCTACAGAGCCGGAAGTACCCATATTGCCACTTACATAATTTTTGAGGGTTATCCATTCAGCATCGGTAGGCACATGCCAACCTGATGGAGCTAATTTTCCAGTTTCTACAGCGTACCAATTATACAATTTGCCATATTTTGTACCTATTGCTTCATCGTTGTTGTAATTGCAACAAGCACCTGTCGTTAAATTTGCCCACGCGGTATTGTCAGTTACTACAGGAATAGCTGTACCATCATTGTATTTGGTGGTTTTCAGGTTTTCTACCATCCAGGTTTGTGTTCCAATTTTTACGGTATGATACACATTACCATCTATATCAGTAATTGTTGTTGGGTCATTTGGGTTACAGGCTACAAAAAACAAATTTATTAATATCAATAGATTTCTGATCGTCTTCATGTAGTATAGTTTTTCAAGTAAATAACTATTAGAATTATAGTGTATGTGCGAGAATAGAATAAGAAATGCAAATATAATTAATTTTCACATTAAAGCATAAAAAAATCCTCTCATTTATAAAAACGAGAGGATTCCTTATTTTTTAGCAACGAAATAGTCTTATTTTGTAAAATGATCTTTTACTTTATCGTTGTGTACAATTTCTTCCTGGAAGATATAAGCTCCGGTTTTAGGTGATTTCACCATTTTAATAACCTTTGCGAAGGAACGACCTTCCCCCTTTTGCATGGATGCAACCGCTTTCTTAGCCATAACTCAGATATTATTTAATTTCTTTATGAACTGTTACTTTCTTTAAAATTGGGTTGTATTTTTTCAACTCCAAACGTGCCGGTGTGTTTTTTCTGTTTTTCACAGTTATATAACGTGAAGTTCCGGGCATTCCGCTTTCTTTATGCTCTGTGCATTCCAAAATTACTTGGATTCTTGCTTCTTTAGATTTTTTTGCCATGATGAAATTTTCCTCTTATTATGCGTATAAATACCCTTTATCTGACGCTTTTTTAATGGCAGCATCTAATCCAATTTTGTTGATGGTACGTAGACCGTTAGCCGATACATTCAGGCTAATCCAGGTATCTTGTTCTACCCAATAGAATTTTTTTGTAAACAGGTTTACATCAAAAGTTCTTTTGGTACGACGCTTTGAGTGAGAAACGTTGTTTCCAACCATCGCTTTTTTACCGGTAATCTGACAAATCTTTGACATTTCTATTTCTTTTTATTGATTACATTTTTTCTCAAAAACAGTGTGCAAAAGTACACTATATTTTTCATTTGAACAAATTATTTCTTCTATTAATTTCAACAAAACAAAGCAATTCTGTATACAAACACAAAAACACGCTGATTTACTGACAATTATCTCAAATTATTTCTTTCAACATCAATAAAGCAGCCTGTGTAGAGCGAATAATATTTTGCTCACGCAAGGTTCCGAATCTGAATTCATGACTGATAATTGTATCTGCAGAACAGACTGAAATCCAAACAGTTCCAACCGGTTTCTCAGGCGTTCCACCGGTTGGCCCGGCAATTCCCGAAGTTGCAATAGCAAAATCGGTATTCATCAATTTGCGAATGCCTTTTGACATTTGTTCAACCACGGTCTGACTTACCGCACCCTGATTCTCTATATCTTCAATAGAAACACCCAATACTCCGGTCTTTATTTCATTGGAATAGGCCACTACAGAGCCTTTGAAAAATTCTGAACTTCCGGGAATAAGCGTCAGTTGATGAGCTATATTTCCACCGGTACAACTTTCGGCAGTTGCCAGTGTAAGACCTTTCGATTTCAGCATTTCAGAAACAATTTTCTCCATCGGCAAATCATCGAATGCCACGATAGCATTCCCCAAAATCTGCTGAAGTTTATCAATTTGCTGATTTATAGCGAATTCAAGCGCCAGCATATCGTCGGAAATACCACTTAAACGCAGCTTCACAATTCTTGAATTAGGCAAATATGCCAGACTGATAAAATCGGGAAGCTCATTTTCCCAATCAGTAATCAGCAGAGCCAGAGCTGATTCGCCAAATCCGTAAACCTGAACGGTTTTATGTAGCAAAACAGGCGTCCTAAAATGGTTTTGCAGTCGTGGAATAATCTCGGTCGACATCACATTCTTCATTTCGTAAGGCACACCCGGCATCGACACGATCACTTTTCCGTTTTTCTCGAACCATGTAACCGGTGCAGTTCCAACCACATTTTGAATCAATGTACAATTTTCGGGAACCATAGCCTGCGCCCGCGTGAGTTCATTAATTGTAAAACCCGGTCGGGTCGAGAACAATTCCTCTATGTTTCGAATTACCGTTTCATCAAAAACGAGTTTGGTATTGAAATACTTACATAAAGTCTGCTTGGTAATATCGTCTTTTGTCGGACCAATTCCGCCGGTAAAAAGCACCACGTCAGCCCTGTTTAAGGCCAATTCGAGCGATTCAACAATGTGTTGCTCGGTATCATGAACCGATGTAATCTGAGCCAGCTCAAAACCGTATTTATTCAGCTCTGTTGCCATCCAAGCCGAATTGGTATCAACTATCTGACCAATTAGAATTTCATCGCCAATAGTTATAATTTCAACTTTAACGCTATTCATTTCTTTAAGTTTAAAAAGTTCTTAAAGTTTATAAAGTATGAAAGTAATATGTAAAAAACACTTTACGAACTTTTATCTGTCTTCAGTTCATTATCCGCAATTTCCAGTTGTTCAAACCATTCTGTTCCAAATTTACGAATCAATGGCTCTTTTAGGAACTGATAAACCGGAACTTTTAATTTTACACCTAATTTTCTGGCGCAATTACAAACACTCCACTGATGATAATTTACAGCTACAAATTCATGGTATTTTTGCAGCCTAACCGGGTACAAATGACATGAAATCGGTTTGTAAAAATCGGTTTTACCTTCACGAAATGCCTTTTCAATTGCACATTTACAGATACCATCCTTGTCGGTATAAGTGAACACACATTCAGCCCCATTGACTATCGAAGTTACCGGTTCATCATCGCTATCAATATACGAAACACCCTGCAATCTTATCACTTCCTTTGAAACCTCAGTCAAATCATCCCAGATTAGTGGCAAAATTTCCTGAATTTTTTCAACCTCTTCAGGTTCGAGAGGTGCGCCATCATCTCCTTCAATACAACAAATTCCTTTGCATGAAGATAAATCACAGACGAATTTTTCGTCTAATAACTCCATGCTGATAATTGTGTCATCTATTTGAATCATAAATATATGGCTTATATTTTTGTTTTAGAATATTATTCGTTTAAAACGGTAATCTCTGCAAATCAATCCTGATAGTTTACGGATTATATCAAAAAAAGAAAGCGTATCATACAGTTTGATACGCTTTTATCAATCATTGCTGATAC
>CAIQOG010000265.1 GCA_903873355.1 uncultured Bacteroidales bacterium | reverse complement strand
TGGTAGACGGAATATCTGTTCATAATGTTACAAAGGCTCAGAAATATGTATTTTACTGAGAGTGTTTTGATATTATTGGTCACGTTGAAATCAAAATGGAATTTAACATAAGTGTTTGCTATCTATGAATTAAACTATTCTCTATTGGAATAAGTATAAAAAAAATCCAGGCTTAACCCGGTTTAATTATGTAATAAGCGTAAAATTATTTCTTCACTTCTTTTTCGAAATCAAGCAGCGCGCTTTGAAGTCCATATGCAGTTACCTTTCCTTCATCATCTTTATGTAATTTCAATTCAAGTTCGCTCGAAGTAATGTTGTTAAAAGTTTGTACGCCGAGTTCGGCAAAGGTCCAGAAAGAGAAGGTTGGCTTTTCCTTAACCGGCTCAGAAGCCTGATTTATGGCAAATAAACTTACAATTTTACCGGTTGCTGCATCGAATATGGTTTTTCCGGGTTTGAGATCTTTTGCGTTCAACTCTGCAAACTGGATTTCTTCCGAAAGCTTAAGATTATAATAAAATTCAGTGTTTTGGTTCATATACATCTGGCTTGTCCGAATGAAAGTGAATTGCGGATCGACATATTGTCGTGAAGTGACATCGTTTGCTGACAAGCATTTCAACGGTTCAACTGGATGTCGTTTATCTATAGCTATTGGCTGATCAGGACGATCTTTATTAATATTGGGATTAATGGAGGCTTTAAAAATCCTTTGAGCCGGAAGGGTAGGGTTTGAGGTTAAATCAGCAGGGCGCAATTTTGTGGAGGCTACCTGGTTTGCAGGTATTTCATGTGTTGAGATGCCTGCTTCATTATTGATGATTTTTTTTGCAATGCCTTGATCCGGAATATTTTTAGAGATATTGTTACGATCGAGTAAAAAATAAACGCTGAAAATAAGTGCTATAGCGGCGGCAGCCGAAAGAGCATAATAAAGTATCCTGGTAACTTCTGTTTTTGATCTTTTCAGGCTGTCTTTATCCCCGAATGTGATGTCTGGTTCAACACTGAGGATAGTTTGCTTGTATAGAGTGCGATCATTTTCCAGGTGTGGGTTCAAAAGCATGAACTCATTTACTTGTTGTACTTCATCTGAATCCAGATCTCCTTCAAGTTCACGGGCCAGGTATGTTTCAAAATTTTCAGCGTGTATAGCACCTAAAGGAATTGCTTTCTGCTTAAGTGATTGTTTTGATTCAAATACAATTTCATCGTCAGGATGAAGGTGTGTAAGTGCATATAATTTACGGTCTTTCTCAAACCGGGGATTCAGGCTAAGAAATTCATCGAGTATATTAAGCTGTTCCGGACTCAGCAGGCCCTCCGTTTCACAAATCAGGTATTCTTCATAATTCAATTCGTTAACCTGAAATATAGCGGGAGTGGGATTTTTTTTTAATTCCGGTTTTTTCCCAAAAATAATATCCTGGTCGGCAGAAAGCGGAATAATCTCAAAATCAGTAATGCTATTTTTCAGATCGGGATTTTGTTCAATAAACAAGTGTAATTCCCTGGCCATTTCGAGGCTTAAATGCCCTTCATGATAGTCGAGGAAATACGCTTCGTAATTATCCCTGTTGATTTTCATTTTGTTGATTCTTTCGTAAGTGTAGAATTTAGAGTACTAAATCGAGGCTGCCAATATATTGTTTTAGAAAAGTCCGGGCTCTGAAAATATAAACCTTTACCTGTGATTCATTAAGTTTTAAGATGTCACCGATTTCTTCGTACGAATAACCTTCATAGTCGCGCAGCATAATAGCCGATCGTTGTATCTCAGGTAGTCGGGTTACTGCTTCATTAATTATTTCTTTATGGTCGTTGTATGTGCCGGGTGATTCATCATGTGTTTCTGTATAACTGTCTTCCATTGAACTGAGCCGCTTATTTTTACGGATGTGATCAATCATAGTATGGTAAGCTGTTGTAAAAAGATATGCCCTAGCCTTTTCGTACGAAATATCCTTCACTCTTTCCCACATACGTACATACGATTCCTGAACAATATCCTGGGCTGTATCTCTATCCTTTATATTCTTCAGGATAAAGCGGTACACACCATCAGAATATATGTCAGCACATGAATTGTACTCTACTGTAGTCATATTTTGGTTTTCGGTTATTGCATTAGGACAATACAACGTTTAGGGCAGGTATAAAGTTACATCAGAAATATGAGTTTCATGAAATATTGAACATTAATTTGTGGGATTGTTTTAATTTTAAAATATTGGGTGTTTTGATTGGCTCCATCTTTTGCTTATACCGGTTTACAATGAATGTGATACTCAAAGCACAAGATTGCTGATTTTTAATAGGTATGCAGTTTTAATAAAAAAAAGCCTGGCAGTGTTATCTGCCAGGGCTTAGAAATTTTTATTTGATAAAAAACAGAATGGGCCTATTAAAATTTATACTGAATCCGTACTGTGAAAATATTATCTTTTTGGTCGCTTATGAATCCAGCCAGGTTTTTTGAGCATTCATTCTTTACTAAATCATAATATAGAACTAAACGAAGATTCGGGTTAATATCGGTTATGGAACCAAAGCCCCATGTAGTATAGGATATATCAGTACCATTGGTTGCTTTTGCCGATGTTGTTTTTATGCCGATTTCATCGCCCTTATAGTGATGATATTATTTTAGCGTCAAAATCGGGCAAACCTATGAAACGCGAAACTGATTTAATTGATGTTTGGTTCGATTCGGGTGCAATGCCTTATGCACAGCTTCACTATCCGTTTGAAAATGGCCCCCTAAATCCCCCAAAGGGGGACTTTA
>CAIQOG010000264.1 GCA_903873355.1 uncultured Bacteroidales bacterium | reverse complement strand
GGCCAGTATATTTTCCTGGAATAAATTAAAATAGGCATAGAGCATTCCAAAAAGCAGCATGCGAAAAGGGACGGTCATGAACCCTGCAATAAAATTTCCGGCTACCAGGAATACAAGGAATAGGATGATGAAACTAAAACTAGACAAGGCCAGGGCCGAGCTGAAATAGATCTTGTATTCGTTTTCATTTAGTTTGGTATGTTCTAACACCAGTGAGCTGGGCATGCCCAGGATAACGAAGGGCAGCACGAAAGCAACAAATACACTGTATAATGATAATACCCCATTATCCTGTGGTAATATATAATGGGTTAAGAAAAAGGCCAACAAAGCCATCATGCCCTTATTAAAAAAAGAGGCGATGGTATAGATGCTGAATGATTTGGCCAAGTTCATATTGATAAGCTACTGATTTAAAGTATAACGAAAGTATTACTGTTTCAAGGTAAAATTGTTTTTTTATTACTCAATTATTGGAAACCCACCGATTTTGTAATATAGGTTGATGTTTAAAAAAATTAAGTGCTCTGCATAAGAAATTTTGTAATAGTATTTTATGAATCAATTTGAAACAGTGCTATAGTCGCAACAAATGTTCATTAATTTTTTCAATGATCAAATCAAAATCAGGTTGACCCTTATAATACAGATTGGCTGTCGCTTTATAACGCTTTCGAAAATCATCCCTGATTTCGGTTGATGTAAGCAAAAATGCTTCATTGGCAGCTATAGGAAATGCTAAATCCTTCTTAGGAAACCTTATATTCTTGTGGTTTGTATATTCAGCCGTTCCAATAAATTCATTCACTTTACGATCTGCTAAAAGACAGTATACGTCATAATACTGTCGCATATAATTTGACTTGAGTTCTCCACTGGTTTTTTCCTGTCGGAATTTTGTGGCGATTGTCTGAAGCTTTTCCACCAATGTGTAACCAGGGTGATAACAGGTGATATCATAAGCCGTATTGTCGTATACTCTGACGCTCTTATTTTCATTAGCTTTATCCAAAGCCCAGGAGCCTATATTGAGTTTTGAATTGGGAGTTACCGTATCAAATCCCGCCTCTAATAGAATTCCTTCTTTTAAACCGGCCACTGCACTGGTTTTACTTTCATACTTTAACCGAATACCCCCACTTCTATAATATTTGGGATCATCAAATGTGGTATCTCTTTCAACAGATACGATTCCGTCAATTTTTATTTCCTTAGCCAGCCAATCATAAAATTCTTTTCGTAATTGAACATTTCTCTTTTTGTTATTTCCTGAATGATCATCAATATTTTTGTCTTCAGTCGGCTTTATATGAATATCTATGTCTTCGGAAAAGCGATCGATTATTTTATATCCCTTTGATAAAGATGTGCCTCCTTTTAACTCAAAAACGAAACCCTGTTTTTTAAGTCCATTCAATACATGCATGATCCAATAATCCTTTTCTATCAGCCCCGCCAATATATTTTTTTCTTCTTCTAATATTCTTAAAAGGTCATAGAAATCTTTATGATTGTGAAGATAATCCATCTATATTATTTGAATTTGACGAATATAAGAATTGTTCAAATAGTTTTTTTGTTTTCACGTTGCCATATGAAGAAACAGACTTTTCAAGTTTTTTTCTGTCAACACTATCAATTTGAAAAGAAACATTTTTTAAAACTTCATGCTGATCCTCAGCAAGAGAGCTTAAATTATTAACTAAATCTACCAGCAAGAATTCACGGGTTACCTTTTGGGGGAATCTGGGCTTTAAACGAAAGCTGAATTTCCTGCCGCCTAAATTATATTCGCCATGGCGTTTGTGATTATAAACCACCCGTTGATTGTATAACTGGGTTGTACCTACACCTAAGCTATTATATACGTTAGGAGTAGTGAGCAGAAAGTTATCGTCCTTTAAGAAAGCCCGAACAAGCACATCATCCTCTGGGGGTGTTTTTCCAAATGCTGTTTCCCTGGGATAATAGTAAACCCCCTGGGATAATTTTTGCAGCGTTCCGTCATCTACAAGCATATCAAGATGGCGATCTACAGCTTTAGACCATTTAGTTAAATCGGTTCTGCGATAAACCCCGCCTTTTTTCAAATATCCCTTTAATTCATCTACTCTTGACATGATTCAAAAT
>CAIQOG010000263.1 GCA_903873355.1 uncultured Bacteroidales bacterium | reverse complement strand
GTTGTACCGTAAGCAGAAAAACATTTTCTACGGAAAACTGACTACTGCTACTCCGGTAAATGCTGATACAGAGAAAAAGCTAATGAAGTTGGTGGAAAATACTACCGGCGGAACGATAGAAATGGAAAAGATTATCGACCCCGAAATCATTGGCGGCTTTATGTTCGAAGTGGACTTTGTGCGTTGGGATGCCAGCGTTTCAGGTCAGTTACGACGAATCAGAAACGAATATATTGAGAAAAATAAAAAAACAGTCTAACGAATTTACGATTGAAGGATGTACAATTTACAATTGGAAAAATAAATTGTGCAATGTTTCTGAAAGCAATTGTAAATCGTAAATTTATAAATTGTAAATTAATAAAAGATGTCTGATAATATTAAGGTGAGCGAAGTATCCGAAATACTTCGGATGCAACTCGAAGGAATTGACACCGGTGTTCAGTTCGACGAAGTAGGTACCGTTCTTCAGGTTAGCGACGGTGTGGTTCGTATTTACGGACTTCGTAACGCTGAAGCAAATGAATTGCTGGAATTCGAAAACGGTATCAAAGCCATCGTGATGAACCTCGAGGAAGATAACGTGGGAGCCGTATTGCTCGGACCAACCAGTCAGATTCGCGAAGGTTATACCGTGAAACGTACCAAACGTGTGGCTTCCATCAACGTGAGCGAAGGAATGTTGGGACGCGTTATCAATCCGTTGGGCGAACCAATCGACGGCAAGGGTAAAATCAGCGGCGAAATGGTGGAAATGCCTTTGGAACGTAAAGCTCCCGGAGTTATCTACAGACAACCTGTAAACCAACCGCTTCAGTCGGGTTTGAAAGCTGTTGACGCGATGATTCCAATCGGACGCGGACAACGTGAGCTTATCATTGGCGACCGTCAGACCGGAAAAACCAGTGTGGCTATCGACACCATTATCAATCAACGTCAGAATTTTGAAGCAGGCGAACCGGTTTATTGTATCTATGTGGCTATTGGTCAGAAAGGTTCTACCGTGGCAAACATATACAACACGCTGCTGGAACACGGTGCGATGGATTACACCGTAATCGTTTCGGCTACCGCTTCCGACCCTGCTGCACTGCAATATTACGCACCATTTGCCGGTGCAACCATTGGCGAGTTATTCCGCGATACCGGCCGTCACGCGTTGGTTATCTACGATGACTTGTCGAAACAGGCTGTTGCTTACCGCGAGGTTTCGCTTATTCTTCGTCGTCCTTCGGGCCGTGAAGCATATCCCGGCGATATTTTCTACCTGCACTCACGCCTGCTCGAACGTGCTGCCCGCATCATTTCGCAACAGGAAGTGGCTGAGCAAATGAACGACCTGCCCGAAAGTCTGAAAGGCAAAGTGAAAGGCGGCGGTTCACTTACAGCATTACCAATTATTGAAACACAGGCCGGCGACGTGTCTGCATATATTCCTACCAACGTAATTTCGATTACCGACGGTCAGATTTTCCTCGAAACCGACTTGTTCAACCAGGGTATCCGTCCGGCTATCAACGTAGGTATTTCGGTATCGCGTGTGGGTGGAAACGCTCAGATTAAGGCGATGAAGAAAGTGGCAGGAACACTGAAAATCGATCAGGCACAATTCCGCGAACTGGAAGCGTTCACCAAGTTTGGTGGCGATATGGACCCTGTAACAGCTATGACCATTGATAAAGGTCAGAAAAATACCCGCTTACTCGTTCAGGCTTTGCACGAACCCATGTCGGTAGAAAAACAGGTGGCTATTCTTTATTGCGGTACACACGGATTATTATCATCAGTGCCGTTGACAAAAGTACAGGATTTCCAGAAAGATTTCCTTATGGTACTCGAACTGTCGCATCAGGCAGATGTGCTTGACGTTATCAAAGCCGGAAACATCAACGACGACGTGACTGCCATTATCGAAAAAGTGGCGAACGAAGTAGCGAAGAGAGTTAATAGTTAATAGTAAGCGGCCCCTAAATCCCCTAAAGGGGACTTCAGGAGTGGTTTTGCGAGAATAAATAAAATAAATTAAGAGACTAAAGTAACTATACATCCCCTTTAGGGGCTTGGGGCAGATTGTTTCTTGATAGTTCACAGTTTCAATTGTAAATCGTAAATGAATAAATCGTAAATTTATTTATGTCTTCATTAAAGGAAATAAAATCGCGCATACAGTCGGTAAAGTCGACTCAGAAGATCACATCGGCTATGAAGATGGTATCGTCGGCAAAATTGCGTAAAGCGCAGCGAACCATCGAGAACTTTTTCCCGTATGAGCAAAAGCTGACAGGATTGCTGAACAATTTTTTGAGTGCCGAAGACAATACTTCGTCGGTATTTTCCGAAGAGCGTGAAGTGAAGCGTGTGGCTATTGTGGTTTTCTCGTCGAATTCAAGCTTGTGCGGTGCGTTCAATACCAATGTGTCCAAGCAACTGACACTGACGCTTGAGAAATACCAAAAACTGGGACACGAACATATTCTTATTTTTCCTGTCGGAAAGAAGATTGCCAAAGCCTGCCGTAAACACGGTTTTGAACCCGAAGGAAATTTTGAAGGCATGGCTGACAAACCAAATTATAACGCCACGTTAGAACTTAGTGACCAGCTTATTCAGTTATTCAAAGATAAACACATAGATAAAGCAGAAATTATCTATCACCATTTTATAAGCAAAAGTAATCAGAAACTCACCACCGAAACTTTTTTGCCTATTCAGCTTAGCAAACCCGTCAAAGGAGAAGTGGCACAGGATTACATTGTAGAGCC
>CAIQOG010000262.1 GCA_903873355.1 uncultured Bacteroidales bacterium | reverse complement strand
TTAATTCGGAGCGCGACTTTGAGTCGCACTCCGAATAGTTTGTTAATATTTCCTCAAATCTTCTCTTTCAAAAACTTTCCGGTATATGAATTCTCGCAGAATCTGATTTCTTCGGGTGTTCCTTCGAACACCACGTTTCCGCCTTTATCACCACCTTCGGGACCAATGTCGATAATATGGTCGGCGCATTTGATAATCTCAACATTGTGTTCGATAATAATAACCGTGTGACCTTTGGTAATCAGTGCGTCAAAGGCTTTCAGTAGTGTTTTTATGTCGTGGAAGTGAAGTCCGGTGGTCGGTTCGTCGAACACAAAAATAGTTGGTTCGGGTTTTTCATTGGCCAGGAACGAAGCTAACTTCACGCGCTGACTTTCACCTCCCGAAAGGGTGCTGCTCGACTGCCCGAGTTTCACATAGCCCACACCCACATCCTGTAGGGGTTTCAGGCGTTTTACAATTTTCTTTTCGGTGTTTCCGGTATGCGCTGAGAAAAATTCGATAGCCTGATTTACGGTCATTTCAAGTACATCAAAAATATTCATATCCCGGTAATGAACATCCAGAATATCCTGTTTAAAGCGTTTTCCGTGGCAATGTTCACATTCCAGCACGAGGTCGGCCATAAACTGCATTTCCACCGTTACCGTTCCTTCACCCTGACATTCCTCGCACCGTCCACCTTCGGTATTGAACGAAAAGTGCGAAGCCGAGTAGTTCATTTGCTTCGACAGCTGCTGGTCGGCAAAAAGTTTGCGGATTTCGTCGTAGGCTTTGATGTAAGTAACCGGATTGGAGCGCGACGAACGTCCAATCGGGTTCTGATCCACAAATTCAATGTCTTTAGCCAGATGCATACTGCCTTTCAGCATTCCGAATTGCCCGGTTCGGTCGGCCACGCCACCGTAATGCTTTTTCAGCGCTGCATAAAACACGTTGCGCACAAGCGACGATTTTCCCGAACCGCTCACACCGGTAACAACCGTCATCACGTTCAGCGGAAATTTCACGTTGATACCTTTCAGGTTGTTTTCCCTTGCGCCCAGCACTTCGATGTAGTTATTCCATTTGCGGCGATGCATTGGAACGTCGATAAATTCTTTTTTTAGGAGGTATTTAAGCGTAAATGATTTCTCGATGGTTTCGGCAGTGGCTTTGCTTATCGCTTCAGTTTCGCCCTGAAAAACCACCTCACCACCTTTACGACCTGCAAAAGGACCAATGTCGATAATATAATCGGCAGCCCGCATAATTTCTTCGTCGTGTTCCACCACCACCACCGTATTGCCAAGGTCGCGCAGCTGTTTCAGCACTTTTATCAGCAAATGCGTATCGCGCGAGTGAAGCCCGATGCTCGGCTCATCCAGAATATACAACGAACCTACTAAACTGCTTCCGAGCGAGGTAGCCAGATTAATGCGCTGACTTTCACCACCCGAAAGCGAATTCGACAAGCGATTTAGCGTGAGGTATCCAAGTCCCACATCCAGTAAAAAGTGTATGCGGTTGTTTATTTCAATCAAAAGTCGTTTGGCAATAGCCGCATCCTGCTCATCGAGCTGAATGTTTTCAAAGAAATCATTCAGCATTCGAACGGACATCAGCACAAGCTCCGAAATGGATTTACCGCCCACTTTGATGTATGAAGCTTCTTTTTTCAGGCGGCTTCCGTTGCACGACGGACAGATGGTTTTACCTCGATAACGAGCCAGCATTACACGGTACTGAATTTTATACTGATTCCCTTCCAGCATTTTAAAGAAAGCATTCAGCCCTTCGAAATACTGATTTCCAGTCCAGATTAACTGTCGCTGTTCGTCGGTAAGCTCGTAGTAAGGTTTGTGAATCGGGAAATTAAATTTTGTTGCAGTATGAATCAGTTGATTTTTCCACTCACTCATCACCTCACCTTTCCAGCACACCACAGCATCTTCGTAAATGGAAAGTGTTTTGTTTGGCACCACGAGGTCTTCATCGATGCCTATAACACGCCCGAAACCCTCGCAAACCGGACAAGCGCCAATCGGACTGTTGAAGCTGAACGTATGAACGGTAGGCGTTTCGAATTGCATTCCATCGGCTTCGAAATGTTTGGAAAAGGAAAGAATTTCAGGTGTATCGGTGACGAAAACCTTCAACACGCAGATTCCGTTTCCTTCAAAAAATGCAGTTTCAACCGAATCGGTGAGTCGGCTGATGGTTTCCTGATTGTGCGAAATAGCCAGTCGGTCGATAATCAGATAAACATCCGAATTTTTCGGGTTTTCTTGATTCGTTTTTATAAAATCGGATATCTGCAAAGTTTCATCGTTCACATCAATACGGCTGAAACCCTGCAACTGAAGACTTTGGAGTTGCTCAGATAGTGTGCGGTCGGCAGTGGAATTTACCGGAGTGAGAACCATGAGCTTTGTTCCGTCAGCAAATTCCATAGCTGCATCAATAACATCTTCCGATTCGTGTTTCTTTACCAGTTCGCCCGAAACAGGAGAGTAAGTCTTGCCGATGCGGGCGTAAAGTAGTTTTATATATTCATATATTTCGGTGGAAGTGCCGACAGTAGAGCGCGGATTGCGGGTATTTACCTTTTGTTCGATGGCAATTGCCGGTGGAATTCCTTTGATGTAATCCACTTCGGGTTTGCTCATACGCCCCAAAAACTGACGGGCATACGACGAAAGACTTTCCACATAACGGCGTTGACCTTCGGCATAAAGCGTGTCAAATGCCAGCGATGATTTTCCCGAACCGGAAAGTCCGGTGATAACCACCAGATTATTCCTCGGAATTTCAACATCTATATTCTTCAGGTTATGAACCCGCGCACCTTTTATAATGATATTTCCCTGTTTTGACATGATAGAATTAATTCATAGTTCATGGTTTACAATAAAACAGAAAAGGACTTGTCTTTTCTGTAAACTATTAACTGTAAACTATCAACTAAATTTGACCTGCAAAGATACAATTTAAGAAATGAATATTAATGACCCTTTATTCAATAATGACTAAAACTGTTTTCAGCGGAAAAAGTTCTTATGCATAAAATATGCGGTTTAAAATTTATTTATATACAATTATTCGGAATAAAGCAGGTAAAATACTTGAATTACCGAATAATTATGAATTTATTATAGCAATTGTATTGTTATATACAAAAAATGTTGTACTTTTGTGGCGAATCTAAATAAATATACATTTTATGAAGAATAAAAGAAACCGTTTGCAAACCATCTCAGAAATTCTTCGGTCGACAGTCGTTGGTAGTCAGGAAGAATTATTGAAAATTTTAAGTAACCGACAGTGTGAAGTAACTCAGGCAACACTTTCCCGCGATTTGAAAATGCTGAAAGTTGCGAAAACACCACTTTCCAATGGAGCATACAAGTATGTATTGCCATCGTACAATAAACCTTTGCCGAATACAGGAACGTTCAACACCTTAGTTGCACATGGAGCGGTATTGAGTTTGGAATTTTCAGGTCAGCTTGCTGTCGTAAAAACAAAACCCGGTTATGCAAGTGCTATTGCCTGGGATATTGACAATAAAGCCAACGAACAGGTTTTAGGCACCATTGCCGGTGACGATACGATATTGGTTATACCCCGTGAAGGAGTAACGCGCGAGGATATTCTCGACATGATGAAGATAACATTCTCCGAAAGAGAATAATCTAAACCATTAATATTATTTTGCCTTATAAGGGCAATAGTTGGATTTTAAAGAAAGACTTGAAGGAGGAAGATTGATAGTGTTTAATAAAAAAAGAAGTATTTCGGCTTTAATCAAATGCTCAAACCATGAGAAACTGAAAATAGAAAAAGCCGAAGATGAAATATCGATTCTGATAGCAGATGATCATTATTTGAGTTATGTTGAAACAATTCTGGCTACCATTGCTGATGCAGCACAAGTACGCGGCACGGGTATTGCCAAACGCTCGCCCGATTATATCAAACAAAAAATCAAAGAGGGAAAAGCAATAATAGCTCTGGCTGGTGATGAATTTGCCGGATTTTGCTATGTTGAAACCTGGGGAAACAAGAAATTTGTTGCCAATTCAGGTTTAATAGTTGTTGAAAAATATCGTGGCAACGGATTAGCTAAACGTATCAAACGTAAAGCATTCGAACTTTCACGCGAACGATATCCGGATGCTAAAATTTTTGGACTGACAACCGGTTTGGCCGTGATGAAAATCAATTCAGATCTTGGTTATAAGCCCGTTACCTTCTCTGAACTTACCGACGATGAAGCTTTTTGGAAAGGCTGCCAGAGTTGTGTAAACTATGATATTCTGGAGCGTACTAACCGAAAACATTGTCTATGCACGGGAATGTTGTTCGATCCTGCTAAAGATAAAGAAAAGTAAATTAGTTGATTTAGGTAATTGGTTGATTGGTTATTTTTATAACTAACAACTAAGAGAGTAAGATTATGAAAGAAAAAGTATTATTGGCATTTAGTGGCGGTTTGGACACATCCTTTTGTGCGATGTATCTGGCTCAGGAAAAAGGCTACGAAGTGCATACCGCAGTGGCTAACACAGGAGGATTCAGCGATGAAGAACTGAAAGTAATTGAAGATAAAGCGTACCGGCTCGGAGCAAAAACGCATGTAGCACTCGATGTAACGGAAGAATACTACGAAAAAAGCATTAAATACATGGTGTTTGGAAATGTGTTACGTAACGGAACATATCCGATTTCGGTAAGTTCTGAGCGTATTTTTCAGGCTATTGCTATAATAAACTATGCAAAAGAGATTGGTGCAGATTACGTGGCGCATGGTAGCACCGGTGCCGGAAACGATCAGGTGCGTTTCGACCTGACTTTTGATGTACTTGCGCCGAACATTAAAATTCTGACACCAACCCGCGACATGGTTTTAACCCGCGAGTACGAAATCAATTACCTGAGAGATCATGGATTTGAAGCCGATTTCAAAAAAATGGAATACTCCATAAATAAAGGGCTTTGGGGAACTTCAATTGGCGGAAAAGAAACACTTAAATCGGAACAAACTCTCCCTGAATCAGCTTATCCGAGTCAGGTTGAAAAACAAGGCGAAGAAACAGTAACAATTGGTTTCGAAAACGGTGAAATCTGTTCGGTAAACGGACTAACCAACGACAATAAAGTTCATTTAATCAATATATTAGAAGATATCGCCAATAAGTACGGAATTGGTCGCGATATGCATATTGGCGATACCATTATCGGTATAAAAGGTCGTGTTGGTTTTGAAGCAGCTGCACCGCTGCTGATAATCAATGCTCATAAAATGCTTGAAAAACACACACTTACAAAGTGGCAACAGTACTGGAAAGACCAACTAGGCAACTGGTATGGCATGTTTCTGCACGAAGCACAATACCTGGAACCGGTGATGCGCGACATCGAACAATTCCTTCAAAGTTCTCAGCAGAACGTAACCGGAACAGTTATAATAAAACTTCGTCCGTATAGCTATACGTTGGTTGGTGTGGACAGCCCATACGACCTGATGAAAACAGATTTCGGTGAATATGGTGAAGTGAATCGTGCCTGGAGTGCCGACGACGTAAAAGGGTTTACAAAAATCATGGGTAACCAGATGAAAATCTTTTACAATGTACAGAAAAGAAATGGCAAATAATGAACCAATTTCTCATCTAACCAATTCACATTGCTTTACATATCTGTTTTTAAACATTAATTGTGCCGGAGTGTTTTAAACTCTGGCATTTTTTTTGTGTCGAAGCAACAGACAAAATTATTTTTCAGCTATTATCCTCTAAATGAAAAAAGTACTATTCTCTGTTTTCCTTTTTCTTTCTATTACATTTCAGGCTTTTGCAGCCGAAGGCAGTATAAAAGGCACTATCGTGGATGCCGGTGATCAAAATCCGTTAGATTATGTAAACGTTGCTTTGATAAAGAAGGGCTCTCCGAAACTGATTGCATTAGCAATAACTGACACAAAGGGTGGTTTTGTTATTCCAACTATTGAAAATGGAAATTACATGCTTCGGATTACTTACGTTGGCTATACAAGCGTTATGAAACCCGTTGAAGTGAAAGGTCCGGTTTTGCTCGGAACGATTCCAATGACCGAAAACAGCAAACAACTCAAAGAAGTTGAGGTTGTCGGACAAGCATCACAAATGAGGTTTGAAATCGACAAAAAAGTATTCAGTGTCGACCAGAATATTTCAGCTGCCGGAGGTTCTGCATCCGATGTATTGAAAAATATTCCATCGGTAACCGTTGACAATCAGGGAAATGTATCGCTTCGCAAAGATGGCAACGTGGAAGTGTGGATTAATGGAAAAGCATCAGGGTTAACTGCAGACAACCGCGCACAGGTGCTTCAGCAAATGCCTGCCGAAAGCATTGAATCCATCGAAATCATGACCAATCCGTCCGCAAAATTCAGTCCAGAAGGCTCTGCCGGCATCATCAATATCGTTATGAAAAAAGACCGAAAAGCCGGTTATTATGGCAGCGTTTCGGCCGGACTAACTTATGCTGACGGTGGTAAAATTGGCAAAAACTTAGGGGCAAGCATCAATTTAAACAGTGGAAAAATAGATGCGTATTTGAACATGGGTTACCGTGCCATGGATTTTCAGGGTGGTGGAAAAACCGACCGAAAAAACTGGACAAATGGCAATGACACCACATTTTTGCATCAGAACAATACAAATAACATGGGATTTTCAGGACTGTTCTTGCGGGCTGGAGTTGATTATCATTTAGATGCAAAAAACACAATTAGCCTTTCAGGTTTTGGTATGGCAGGAAGTGGTCATCAGGATAATTTTTCGGATTATCTCTTTACAAATCAGGCAAATAATACGTTAAAAAAATATTCAATGGATAATGTTGGCACCGGAACCCGACCAAGTCTGAACCTGAATCTGGATTACCGTCACGATTTTGATAAAAAAGGAAGTTTCCTGACCGGAACATTCTCATACTCAAACCACAACCGTACCGGCAACACCGATTATAACAATTTTGACTCGCTGACTTCGAAACAAACGAAGATAAATCAGACGATTGATTCAAAAAACATTGAATACGATTTCAAAGTGGATTATACTAAGAAATTTAATGAAAATACGAAGCTGGAAGCAGGTTGGGAAAGCCGCATCAGCGATAGGGCAAGTACATCAATGGGTGACGACATCGTTGGAAGTATTAAAACACCAATACCATCGTACCTGGATATTTTTGATTATACAGAGCAGGTTCATGCCGCTTATGTTACTTACGGTCAGAAGATAGATAAATTCTCGTTTCAGGCAGGACTGCGCGCTGAAGATTTAATTAAACAATCGACAGATTCAAGTGCTGTAGGTTTACAAACCATTCCTACAAAATCGTTTTTTCATATATTCCCAAGCTTGTATTTGTCGTACAGCCTGCCAAACGAATCAGAGCTGCAGTTGAATTATACAAATCGTGTGAATCGCCCTCGTGGACAGCAAATTAATCCGTTTAAAAATTACTCTGACCCAACTAATATTTCGTATGGAAATCCTGATTTGCTGCCTCAATACTCATCATCCCTCGAACTAAATTATATCAAAACCTGGGGTGGCGGTGGTCAATCATTGTCGAGTTCGTTGTATTATCACAATACCGACGATGTGATTCAGTCTGTGCGATTTATCCATAATGGAGTAATGGAAAGTACCTTTGCCAACGTCACAAAATCGCAGAATGCCGGACTGGAGTTGATTTCGAAAAACAGATTGTTCAAAATCTTGAATTTAACCAGTTCTTTAAATTTGTATTACAGCAAGTTAGATTCTTCAACATATATAAATAAATATAATTCTGCTATTGCAATACTTGAACAAAGTAACTTTTCATGGAGTGCCAATATTATGGCAAATTTTATGCTGAGCAAAACTTTCTCCGGTCAGATTACAGCCGAATATGAATCGCCTCAGCTTATTGCTCAGGGAACAAGAAATGCTCAATATTCTGTCGATTTGGGTGTACGTCAGACATTTCTTGACCGTAAACTCAGTGTCAGTCTGAATGTGAGAGACCTTCTTAATTCCGATCGTGACCATTCAATCACTACTGGTGTAGGTTTTTATCAAAACTCCAGTTCTTATTTTCACGGAAGAATGGCCATGTTGACAGTAAGTTATAATTTCGGAAATATGAAACCAAAACCATCCGAAATGAAAAAACAACAAGCCGGTGGCGGCGATATGATGGGTGGTGATGAATAAAAAATAAAATGTCTAAGGTCACTAAACTATGTTTTTGGCCTTAGACATTGATTTGTCGTTTTCTTACATTCTTCTTCGGAACTCCCCGCAAACCAAAGCAGTGGCAACTCCCACATTCAACGATTCGGAAGTGGCCTGTCCGGCAGGAAAGTTAGGTATCAGCAGCCGTTCGGAAACCAGCTTTTCAATTTCAGGCGAAATGCCATTTCCTTCGTTTCCCATCACTATTATTCCGTTTTGAGTCAGTGCTTTGCAGTAAATATTTTCACCATTCATAAAAGTACCATACACCGGCATTTGAAGCTGACAGTTTTTAAGAAATTCTTCCAGCCTAACCGTATGAACA
>CAIQOG010000261.1 GCA_903873355.1 uncultured Bacteroidales bacterium | reverse complement strand
CACCAATACCCGTTACACCACCTCCGGTAATTAAATGTGGCAATAAAAACGCTTTCCAGGCTCCGGCGTAGAGTAGGAGACCAAAAGCAATAAAAACATATTCCCGAATGTCAATCCAGGTTTGTTTGGTTATGGATTTAAGACTCATATTTATTGCTATTAAATTCAATTACAGCACTATATTCACAATTTTACCCGGAACAACAATGATTTTCTTTGGTGCATTACCATCCAATTGCTTAATGGTTTGTTCGTTTGCCAAAGCTATTTTTTCAACGTCCTCTTTGCTCATATCAGCCGGTAATTCGATCATAAAGCGAACTTTACCATTGAACGAAATAGGGTATTTCACCGAACTTTCAACCAGATAAACTTCGTTGCAAATAGGGAATAGTGCATCACAAACCGTTCCATCATTGCCCAACACGTGATATAGTTCTTCAGCAATATGTGGAGCAAACGGCGCAAGCAGTACAATAAGTGGTTCAAGTATTGCTTTTTTGCTGCATTTAAGCGTAAACAGTTCATTTACACATATCATAAAAGCCGAAACCGAAGTATTATACGAGAAATTCTCAATATCAAAAGTGATTTTTTTGATTGTTTTATGGAGAGTTTTCAATTCTTCAGCAGTTGGTTGTTCGTCAGTTAGCAAAAGATTATTTTCTTTGAAAAACAAGCCCCAAAGTTTTTTCAGGAAACGGTGAACACCGTCAATCCCATTAGTATCCCAAGGTTTGGATTGCTCAAGTGGCCCAAGGAACATTTCGTACAGACGAAGCGTGTCGGCACCATAACGCTCCACAATATCATCGGGATTCACCACATTATACATTGATTTGGACATTTTCTCAACTGCCCAGCCACAATGATATTTTCCATCTTCCAGAATAAACTCAGCGTTTGCATAATCGGGTAACCAGTTTTTGAATTTTTCTAAATCCAGAATATCATTTGAAACAATATTTACATCAACGTGAAGTTGAGTTGTTTCATAGTTGTCTTTTAAATTCAGCGAAACAAATGTGTTGGTGTCTTTTATACGATATACAAAATTGCTTCGTCCCTGAATCATTCCCTGATTAATCAGTTTTTTAAATGGTTCTTCTTCACAAACAACACCTAGGTCAAACAGGAATTTATTCCAGAATCGGCTGTAAATAAGGTGACCGGTAGCATGTTCTGTTCCACCAATGTATAAATCTACATTTCTCCAGTACTGATTTGCTTCGGGACTAACCAGCGCGTTGTCGTTTTTCGGGTCCATGTAGCGCAGGTAGTAGGCCGACGAGCCCGCAAAGCCGGGCATGGTATTCAGTTCGAGCGGAAAACCATCCACTTCCCAACCTTTAGCACGTCCCAGTGGTGGTTCGCCTTTTTCGGTAGGAAGAAATTTATCCACTTCAGGTAATTCAAGGGGAAGTTTACTTTCGTCGAGCATGTAAGGCATACCTTCTTTGTAGTAGACAGGGAAGGGTTCGCCCCAGTAGCGTTGGCGACTAAAAATGGCATCGCGCAAGCGGAAGTTCACTTTCACCCGACCAATTCCTTTGTCTGCAACAGATTTTTTGGCAGCCATAATAGCTTCTTTCACAGTCATGCCATTCAGAAAACCGGAATT
>CAIQOG010000260.1 GCA_903873355.1 uncultured Bacteroidales bacterium | reverse complement strand
CTGAACGAGCAGCAAAGTTACTTTCGCTGACTCAACTGGCACTTGGTCCATTGGCGATGTGGTTAGGTATTTCGGAGCTGTCAGTACGGTTGGGCGATGCCGGTTTTACCGTGGAAAAAAGAGACGGTGCAACAATCGGTTCAGGATTTGTTCCGGCCAGCGATACCAAAATAGCCAAATTGGAAGAGAGTTTTGAACGACGAGGCTTTGCCTATTTGGATGCCGTTCTTGAATACCTGGAAACGAATGCGGACGATTTTCCGGAATGGAAAAACAGCCGATTCTACAGTTTGCGAGGTGGCAACTACTTACAATCAGCTTCGCAAATGCAAGAAGTTGGTGCTGTGAATATCGAGTACTCCCGCCTGACGTTTGAGCACTTACGACCGACCATGACTCTGATTGAAACCCGATTCATAGCCGACCTTTTAGGCGAAACACTCGATACAACTTTACGTGGAAAACTGAACGGCAATCAATCAACTGCGGAAAAGCAGATCATTGCTGCCATTCGGAAATTTGTGGCTTGCAAAACAGCCGAGCTGCATACAAGCCAAGCCGGTAAAGCTAATCGCGAAATTCAGAAAGACAGAGAGTTTAAGCCGCTTATCCGACCTATTTATTCCGATCCGCTAAACGCTGGGAATTTCTTTGCCGAACAAGCCGCTTACTACTTCAACAAGGTACAGCAATTGTTGAACACAAACGCTGTGGAGTTGGGTTATGAGCCTTCTGAAATGGCTCTGAATTGGAATGTGACGGACAATAAGCTTTTCTGTGATATTGGATAATCAGGTAGACCTAACGTTAGACTAACCCATGAAAATACTACATATTGGAGATTTTGAATATCAGTTGCCGGAGAAATTGAACGAAATGAATGTGAGAGAATTGATATTTCTCTCACATTTGGTTTCTCTGGATATACCTATCCAGGAAATTAAAATCAAGATACTTTTTTTCTGTCTGAAAGCTAAACGCTTATCTGTTGACAGTTCTCAGTTGTCAGGTTCAGAGCCACTACATTATAAAATTGCCATTGGTAAAAGAAAATTTGTAATGTCAGTCGAACAAATAATGATAGCTTCCGGAGCTTTTGACTATTTATTCACAGCCCCCGACAAAAACGGAAATTGTTTTTTTGATAACCGGCTAACGGTAAACCCATTTCCTGAATTGAAGATTGGTGGTAAAAAATTCTATTCTCCTGCAGAAGCATTGACTGATATTTCGTACAACCGCTATATTTATCTTGAAACCTATTACAGCGCCATTCGGCAAAAGCCCGAAGCTGCACTTGCATTTTTGGCTTGCTTATTCCTGGAACGGAAAAAAGAATTCAATCCGGACGAATTGAATTTGGAAGTAATGCAAAAAGTAAAGCCGGAAGTGGTGATTCTGATGTGTTGGTTTTACATTGGCAGCATCCGTTTTATTGCGGATAAATTCCCCCGTATTTTTTCGGCCAATGATGGTAGTATTGGCAGTGGCAGCGCATTCGATGAACAGATGCACCTGCTCGATTTCAT
>CAIQOG010000259.1 GCA_903873355.1 uncultured Bacteroidales bacterium | reverse complement strand
TATTTGTTGGCATTTCCACTTCAAAAACAATAGGGAGTATGGTTTGTGTTTTAAAAATTCCCATCGCTTCAGTACCAATATTTTGTCCCCGAATAGTGTCTACAATTGCAATATGTTCGATATAGTAAAAGCGATCGAATGTCCAGTAATTAAATAATCCAACAAATTTATCGTTTTGAACAAGTGCATGAGCACAAAATCGTTTTTCATAAGTCAACTCATATTCCAGTCCTCCCAATGTTCGACGTTCTTTAGCCGGAAATGCTTCTGTATAGAGCTTATACAAATCTGAAAAATGCGGACAATTAACGCTGGTAATCCGGTGAAAATTAAGCATATTCTCTGATTTAAGGGATTATAAATAAAACTACTGTGTGATTTTATTAACGTAACAAAAGTACGCATAAAAAAGTTCAAATCAAACCCTATTTTATCTGTCAAAACGTGCTGAAAAGTGACAAAAAAAAAGTACTTTTGTGCTCGAATTTGAGAATCTGAATATCAAACTATTTTTTATACTAACTAAATAACAACAGTATGATTTATTCCCACGAAGTAGAACACATGTGTGTTGTAAAAAAAGGTCCAAATCACGGTCCTGCTCCCATTCCTGAAGAAGGAAAATGGGTGAAATCAAAAGAAATTAAAGACATTTCAGGCCTGACTCACGGTGTGGGTTGGTGTGCTCCACAACAAGGCGCATGTAAACTGACATTGAATGTAAAAGATGGTATCATCGAAGAAGCATTGGTTGAAACAATCGGTTGTTCAGGCATGACCCACTCAGCTGCTATGGCTGCCGAAATCCTTACCGGAAAAACCATTCTGGAAGCATTAAACACTGACTTGGTATGTGATGCTATCAACGTGGCAATGCGTGAATTGTTCCTTCAAATTGTTTACGGACGTACACAATCTGCGTTCTCTGAAGGTGGTTTGCCTATCGGTGCAGGTTTGGAAGACTTGGGTAAAGGCTTGCGCTCGCAGGTTGGAACTATGTTTAGCACAAACGCTAAAGGTGTTCGTTATTTGGAAATGGCCGAAGGTTATATCAACCGTATGGCTTTAGACGAAGATGGTGAAGCTTGCGGATACGAATTCGTACGTTTCGGTCCTATGATGGACTTGATCAAAAAAGGTGTTGATGCAAACGAAGCTTTGAAAAAATCGACCAGCAAATACGGTCGTTTTGATAACGCTGCAAAATATATCGACCCAAGACACGAATAGAATTTACAATTTTATCATTTACAATTTACAATTGTAGTTAGAACTATTCATTTTCAAATCTTCCAATTTATTCATCTTCAAATTAAAAATATTATGTTATTTGAAAGTTACGACCGTCGTATAGACAAAGTCAATGCGGCTCTTAATACATACGGTATCCAGAATATCGACGAAGCCAAAGCAATTTGCGCGGCTAAAAATATTGATCCATACGCAATTTGCGAAAGCATTCAAAATATCGCGTTTGAAAACGCGAAATGGGCTTACGTGGTAGGTGCTGCTATCGCTATTAAAAAAGGTTGCACTACTGCTGCCGACGCTGCTGAAGCTATCGGTATTGGTTTGCAGGCATTCTGTATCCCCGGTTCAGTAGCCGAAGACCGCAAAGTAGGTCTTGGTCACGGTAACCTGGCTGCCATGTTGCTTCGCAACGAAACTAAGTGTTTCGCTTTCCTTGCCGGTCACGAATCATTTGCTGCTGCTGAAGGTGCTATCGGAATCGCTCAGTCGGCTAACAAAGTACGTAAAGAACCATTGCGTGTCATCCTTAACGGACTTGGAAAAGACGCTGCTATGATTATCTCTCGTATCAACGGATTTACTTATG
>CAIQOG010000258.1 GCA_903873355.1 uncultured Bacteroidales bacterium | reverse complement strand
GGTAATCTCATTATTCGGAAATCAACCCTGAAAATGGCCTCTCGTAAAGGGATTGACATGGGTAATGCGCTTAACATACTGACAATTGACAGTGCGTTGGTTACTGCCGATTTTATCAATAATGCAACAACTACAATTACGGGTGATTCCAAATTATACATCCTGAATGCGAATCCGTTTAATACTATTTCAACCATCAATATTTCATCCAACGATGCCTGGATTTTTGCTGTTAATCTGAATGCAATCGCTGCTCTTAGCACGCATGTTCCACGAGTGAAAGTAAATGGAAGTGCTTTGGTGGACATGACAAATGGTCGTCTTACTCAATATTATAACGGTTGTGCCATGGCGGCATATAGTTCATCGCTTGCTCCACTGCGTGTATTTGATGTTGCCAATTTAAACGGCACGTATGCTGATATTCCGGTGCAAACAATTTATTCGGGAGCTAACATTCCATCGAACCTGAACAATAAAATTGTTTCCTTCAAACTGAAAAAAGGCTATATGGCCACTCTTTCAGTGGGAGATGATGGTACAGGGATGAGCAAAGTGTATATAGCTTCGGAAACGGATTTAATTGTAAACGCATTACCGCCTGCCTTATCGGCAAAAATTTCGTTTATACGTGTATTACCATGGACCTGGGTAAATAAAAAAGGAACAGGAAAGTATTTAGCCAGTCCAAAAGTTTCGTGGTTCTACGATTGGGGTCTTTCCAGTTCCAGTTTAATGGATGAAGAATACGCTGGCATGTGTTGGGGGAAAACCGGATTGGATACACCGGCTGAGCAAAACACGCTGATTAATAAAAAGAAGATAACACATGTGATGAGTTTCAACGAAGCTGATGACTGTGCAGGTCAATCGGGCCAGTGGGGTTCCTTATGTGTTCCTGACACAGCAGCTTTGTGGCACCGATACACTATGAAAACCGGACTTCGCATTGTCTCTCCCTCCTGCCGTGAAAATGAAGAACTTGATTGGTTAAAAACAGTCAATACCCTTATGGTTCCAGCCGGAACACGTATGGATGTGATTGGAATGCACTGGTACGATTGGGGAGGGTTAAGTTCAGCTTCGGATGCCAACAGCATATTTACCCGTTTT
Organism: uncultured Bacteroidales bacterium; assembly: GCA_903873355.1. The sequence goes on along the minus strand of CAIQOG010000258.1, from coordinate 656 downwards.
AAAAACAGAGTGATTGCCTGTTATAATTATTATAAAATGCCGATTTGGATTGACGAATTCAATGCAAACCCGGCTCGTTCCACTGCTATTCAGGATGCATTTTTACAATTAGCATTACCATGGTTAGAATCCACACCTTACGTAGAACGGTATGCGTATTTTCAACCTTCAAGTGCAACAGGCAATTATTTAGATGCTAATGGAAATCTTACTTCTACAGGTACAATTTACCAGAATCAGATATCGACACCTTCAATTCCGGAAAGTTATGTAAACTATTATAACAATAATCTGCAATCGCGTATGAATGAAACCACCGTCGTTACAGAGTTCACTACCGATAAAAACCGGATGCAATATCAATATAACCCTACAACCAAACAACTATTTGTCAAAACAGAATCGGCAGATTCTGTGAAACTATATAACATGCAGGGAGTTTGTTTAAGACACATTACACCCAATACCAATACAATTCTTTTCGGTCTATCCAGCGGAATTTATGTAATAACAGCTATTGGTATGGAAGCTGAAAAAATACAGGTTTACTAAACTCTTTTAATTATCCCAACATGCGAATTCAATTTAAGTCAGTATCCATTCAATTTAGAATTTTAGCTTTTATCGTTATTCTCTTTTGTGTTCAGTTCGTTTTT